>JAPPED010000032.1 GCA_028824295.1 Rhodospirillales bacterium
CGACTCCTGTGACCCGTGAAACGGATCGACGGCTGGCAGCGTAAGTTGTCAAGTACTCGATATAAGTCCCATAGGATTCGCCCACCTGAGACCTGGAAATCTTGCCATATCGGCATCCGTTGAATGGAGCTCGGCCTGATGCTCGATGGCAAGGGCGGCGAGATGCGCGTCCGTGGTCAGGCTGCCGCCTGACCCCACTGCTTCGAGAAGATCAAACAGGATGTCGGCATGACGGTCACCGGGATGGACAAAGACTGTTTGCGGCCTGTCGAGCCAAGTCCTAACGCGCGCACAAACGCTGCCCACGTCCATGGGATTCTCAAGAATCCTCGGGTTGGTGGCAATGCGGATGAAGCCCAGGACAGCCACCCAAGGGAGGCCGACGCTTCCTGTGCCATTCATCAAGGTTTCCCACCAGTCCCGCGCCGCCCGATGCCGGCGGGATTGGGAATCGTGGGCGTACACCAGCAGATTGACGTCGGGAATGATCACCGGTCGAGGCGCCGGGCTACCTCACTGGCCTCCAGTTCATCGACAAGCTGATTGAGCCGGTCAACATCGACGCCCGGTCGGAAGCCGAACGCATGCGGTTCCACTTTGAAACGAGGGGGCCGCGCCGGCTTGCCACGGATTCCCAGACCGACGCGCAACGCATCGTTGACGACGGCCTTCATACTCCTGTTTGTGCGCCGTATTTCGCGCTGGAGGAGCAACTCTACATCGGCATCAATGGTCAATGTGGTGCGCATCGTTGGCATCATGATGTGCGTGCTTGCTGCTGTCAAGATGCTTCCAACTGCGAAAAGAATTCGCAGCTCGTCAACTTCGGCCGCCTGACGAGGTGTCGCGCGCGTCCATTCGTACCGAGCCTCCCCGGTCGCAAGGGCCGATACCAGCCATCCGCAGCCGATCCTCTCGCTGTCGCCGGGCGTGCATGAACCGAGTGTCCGGCGCGGGCATCGTTAGGCTCTCACACGACGCGCCGTTGCACGACGCGCTTGGGCGAAACCGCCGCAACTCGCGAGCTGTCCCGCGGACGGCGCTTGCACTGACCCGGTGCGGCTCTACCCTTGTGGGCGAAGCCCGATCGTCGGGCACGGGAGGAAGCACGCTTGCGGAGACAAACTAATCGCTAGGGGCCCTGCGCGGCCGGTCGCCCCGACACGCCGCGGGCCGCGAATCAATCAGGAAATCAGGATTGATCCGGTTCGTTTAATCGACTTCGATGGAACCATGGTGGGCGTCGTCCCGCTCGAAGAGGGACTCGCACGCGCCGAGGATGCCGGGCTCGACCTCGTGGAGGTGTCGCCCAATGCGTCCCCGCCGGTCTGCAAGATCCTCGACTACGGCAAGTTCCGCTACCGGGACCAGCGGAAGGCGCGCGAAGCCAAGAAACGGCAGCGCACCTTCGAGGTCAAGGAAGTCAAGATCAGACCCAACATCGACGGACACGACTACGCCGTGAAGATGCGGTCGATCACCAAGTTTCTCGACTACGGCAACAAGGTAAAGGTCACCCTCCGTTTCCGCGGACGTGAACTGGCGCATCAGGAACTCGGCGCGCAGGTGCTCGAGCGCATCCGCGGCGAACTGTCCGAACGGGTACGGATCGAGCAGCTGCCGTCGATGGACGGTCGCCAGATGGTGATGGTGGTGGCTCCCGTCCAGGGACTTGGCCACGCGACCCAGGCGGTGGAGGCTTCCCTTGCGGCGCGGCAGCAGGCGCCCGACAGCACCGCTCCGGCTGCGGCTGAGCCGGAAAGCATGCCCGCCCCGCCAGAACCCGAGCCGGCAGCAGTGGAAGTCGAGCAGCCGCTCCAGGCGTCGCCATCCGACGACGAAGCCCCCCTCGTGGCGGCACCGGAGACCTGACCGGACGGGATGTCCCGTCGGCATCCCCTGCCGTGACTGCCAGCCTCACCTACCTTGCCTCGACCGGCGACGTGCGCATCGCGTATGCGCGCGCTGCCGGCTCCGGGCCTGGCGTCGTGTTCCTGGGCGGCTTCATGTCGGACATGACCGGCACCAAGGCGACCGCACTCGAGGCCTGGGCGCGCGACCGGAGCCGCGCTTTCGTCCGGTTCGACTATCGCGGTCACGGCGCCTCGGAGGGCGCATTCGAGGACGGGACGATCGGCACCTGGCTGGCTGACGCGCTGGCCGTGCTGGACGGGGCAACCGAAGGCCCGCAAGTCCTCGTCGGCTCCAGCATGGGCGGCTGGATCGCCCTGCTTGCGGCGCGCGCGCGCCCTGCGCGGATCGCCGGTCTGCTCGGCATCGCGGCCGCACCCGACTTCACGCGCCGCATGTGGCAGGACGAATTCGGCGAGCGCGAACGGGAGGCCATCCGGCGCGACGGGCGCGTGACCGTTCCGTCCGAGTACAGCGAAGACGGCTACGTGATTACCCGGGACCTCCTGGACGAGGCCGAGCAGCACATGCTGCTGGATGCGCCCATCCCGATCCGCTGCCCCGTCCGCCTGCTGCACGGCATGCGGGACGAGGCGGTGCCCTGGGATACCTCGCTCCGGATTGCCGAGCAGCTCGAGGCCGATGATGTCGAGGCCACCCTTGTCGGAAGCGGCGACCACCGGCTGTCCGAACCGGCCGACATCGAACGAATGCTGCGCACGCTCGAGGACCTCATAGAGGCGGCTTCGGGCCAGGACAGCTGACCCGCAAGCCGCGACGCTCCACTGCCCGGCCGGGCACTGCCACCAGCGCATCGGCGCGGGACCTCTGCAGGCGGGCAATAGTTTTGGCGAATCCGGGGAAAAGTTTTGCCCGCCTACAGGCGCCGCCCCGGCCGGTTCCAGCACACCCTCGTACGGTTCTGACCTCACCAGCCCCCGGTGACGTCGATCCGGTGGATGCCGCGCCCTTGAGCCTGCAACCACTCAGCGAAGCACCACGCCGCTCCTGCCTGCTCCGACGTCTGTTGTCACGCTGCCGCCCTAAGTTCATATCCTCTCTGCATGGGCAGAGCCCGCCTTCCCGGATCTTTCGGGAGACCTCTGATGCTCACGCGCCGCCGCGTCTCGCTTCTCGCCGCCATCGTGTTCAGTTCGGCGATTCTCGCCCTCAGCGCCTGTGCCGGCGGCGGCAAGCGCCCGGCCGAAGGCGGTCAGCCACGTCCCAATCCCATGCATATCCGCCGGCCCAGGCCGATCGTCCGGCGACGGCGGGTTCGACCACGCCGCGGCCGTCGACGCGGGCGGAAGCGGCCAGACGGGCGTCGCTCCAAACCTGCCCGCAATCGGAACCGCGGCCGCCGGGGCCGTCGCGGCCGCGGCGGACGCCGCGCGCGTCGTACCCGTGCCAAGAGCCGTTGACGGCCGCAGCGCCGCCTGCCAGCACTGGCGAACCGACGCCGATCAGACCGCCGCGAATGCGGCGAAGTTGCGAGCGCGTCACGAGACCGCGGGTACTCCGCGGCCGGCACCAGCAACCTGCCAGCGCGTGACGGGCAGGCGTCCCCGCCCGGGCGCGGGCATCCTGTTGTGCCGGGCGCCAGCGCCTGAATCCGGCCGATCTGCCAGGCTGTCGACGGCGGTTCCTCTCCGAAATTCGACCGGTGCCTCGTCCCCGTCTGCTCGCCAGCTTTGATGACCTGTAACCGACGGCCTTGGCCGCGGCGGCCGCACGCGGCCAGCTGTGCGGCGTACTCCGAGCCTCAGAACGACGCACGATCTCCCAAGACGGTCGAGCCCGCGCTTCCCACAGAAATTGCGTGCCGTCGATCAGGCTACGGCCGGCACCGCTAGGCACTCCCGAGCCATCGCGTCGGCAACCTGCTCGGGCGGGCGGTCGCTGCTGCCGCTCGTCCGGAAGATCGCGTCCAGGCGATCACCGATCTTCGTGACGTCCACGCTCACGGTGGCCCGGTCGTAGGCCTCGCCCCGCCGGAGAATGTCCCATGCCACGCTGATCAGTCCGCCGGCGTTGATCACATAGTCAGGCGCATAGAGCACGCCGTCCCGGTGCAGCGCCATGCCGTCCCCGGGGGTTTCAAGCTGGTTGTTGGCAGCACCCGCGATCACGCCGGCCTTGAGCCGCCGCCGCGTCACCGCATTGATAGCGCCGCCGAGCGCGCACGGCGCGAACACCTCCGCCTCCGCGCCGGCAATCGCCTCCGGCTCGACGGGGACAGCGCCAAATGCGCGCACCGCCCGTTGCACGCGATCCGCCACCACATCGCTCACGATCAGCTGCGCACCGGCATCGTGCAGCAGCCGGGACAGGTGGAAGCCCACGTGCCCGAGACCCTGTACGGCGACCGTGAAGCTGTCGAGACTGTCAGCGCCGTAACGATGCCGAACGGCGGCCCGGATTCCGTGCAGCACGCCCAGGGCCGTCATCGGTGACGGGTCCCCGCTGCCGTCCGCCACGCCCGCAACATGCCGGGTCTCACGGCGCACCTCGTCCATGTCCTCCACCGACGTGCCCACGTCCTCGCCGGTCACGTAAGTCCCGTGCAGATGTTCCACTGCGCGGCCGAAGGCCCTGAAGAGCTTCGGCGACTTCTCGCGGCGCGGATCGCCGATGATCACCGCCTTGCCGCCGCCCAGGGGCAACCCGGCCAACGCCGCCTTGAAGGTCATGCCGCGGGCCAAACGCTGTGCGTCGGCCAGCGCATCATCTTCACTTCCGTAGCTCCACATGCGGCAGCCGCCCATCGCCGGTCCCAACGTCGTATCGTGGACAGCGATCACGGCGCTCAATCCGCTCTCCGGCTCCCTGCACCGGAGGATTTTCTCGAATCCGGGAATCACCAACGTCTGATAGTTGATCAGGTTCACCTCCTTTGGCTTATGGCCGGACACTTCTCCAAGCTCTCAGGCCGTCACATGCACCTGCTACCAGTGATATGGGGACGGTGACGACGCACCGCCAGATACCTCACGAAATCGTGAATCGACCGTTCCGATCGCACGCATTGCGCGTGCTCGCTGTCAACTCCGCCAGTCGCAGCCGCGCCGGCTTCCCCGATCCCGCACTGCACACGCGCCGCCACCACTGCGAACGCGCTACGATTCGCTCCACCAAGCCGACGTCGGATAGGAAACCATGCCTGAAATCATCAATTACGCTCGCCAGCGCATCGAAGCGGGCGACCTCGCGCTCGGCGTCGGCCTCCGCCAGGCCCGCACGGTCGACATCGGCCCCATCATGAAGCGTTGCGGCTACGACTGGCTGTTCATCGACCTCGAGCACAATACGATGACCCTGGATACGGCGGCGCAGATCAGCGTGGCCGCCCAGGCGGCCGGGATCACGCCGGTCGTCCGCGTGCACGCGCTGGCATTGCACGACGCGACACGGGTACTCGACGGCGGCGCGCTGGGAATCGTCGTGCCCCACGTCGACACCCCGGAACGCGCCGCCGAGGTGGTCGCCTGGTGCAAGTACCCACCGATCGGCAGGCGCTCGATCACCGGCGCGCTTCCCCAGCTTGGCTTTCAGTCGCTACCCATTCCGGAGGCGACCGAGGCGATCAACGCGGCCACACTCGTCGTCGTCATGCTGGAAACACCACTCGCCATCGAGAATGCCGAAGCCATTGCGGCGGTGCCCGGAATCGACGCCCTGCTCGTCGGTACCAACGACCTCGCGATCGAGATGGGGATCCCCGGCCAGATCGGCCACCCGCGGGTCGCGGAGGCCTATGACGCAGTGCTCTCGGCCTGCTCGGCCCACGGCACCTATCCCGGCCTGGGCGGCGTCTACCAACGCGATCTGATGGAACGGTACGTGGGCATGGGCTTCCAGCTGATCCTGGCCGGCAATGACCTCCCGTTCATGACATCCGCCGCGACCGAGCAATCCGCGTTCCTGCGCAGTCTTGAACCCGGCTGAAGCGATACGTGTCATGCACTCGACTTGCCGGCATCGTGCTGACCTGCCCCCAACTGAATTGGTCCACCGTCGAGGTGAGTAATCGGAGGACTGCGCTTGCCATTTGCACGATGCTGCCGGGAGCCCCCAATTCCTGAGCACGCCCGATTGCGAGGAGGACGACGGGAGAGCGGCGACGTGCTTGAACGATGCGATGACGGGGTCTGGCTCCCGGCCACTGCGGACGCGGAACGGCCCAGCGGGGCCACCGACCGGCTCGTTAGGCCCCGTCCCGCGCGTCCCCATATCGCGCCAGGTGGCAGTTCGCCGATCAGATGGTGAAGAGATAGCGATAAAGCTTCAGAATCAGTTGCTCTTCATTCTCTTCCAGCCATAGCCGCGCGGCGGGAGGCAGCGTCATCGTTCGGCAGGGTTGGTCCGCGATCATGGCTGTCTCGGCCGCATACGCGCCGAAAGCACTGCGCGGCTCGATTGCGTCGCCCGGGCCGTACTGGAACAGCCGCGTGCCTTTGGCATCGTAGGCGGAGGCCTGACCTCTCACCAACAGCTGCAGGCCGTTCTGCTGCTCACCGATCGAGACAATGGCTTCACCGGCGTCGTAATCGCGAGGCTCCAGCCAGTCCTGAAGCTCGTCCACTACTGCCTCGAAAAGAACTTGCCGGTCGAGATGGCGCTCCATATCGCCGGCAACGCGCTCCAGCAGCGCGTCTCCCCAGCCATTTTCCTTGTGCCGGTCCGCCCGCCGCGCCGCGAGGACATGGTCCTCGCAGTGCTCCAGAGCGCGGTCCGCATTCGGCTCGAACCGAAGGTTGTCGCAAACGGAAGGGGGAAGATTGCGCTCCAGTCCGTTCTTGAGTTCCTCCGCCAGGGCGCAAAAAACGACCTGCACGCCAGCAGACCGCGCGGCGTGCGCAAACCTGCAGAGGCCGCTGATCGCCGAAAAGTCAAAACCTGAGACGCCACCGAAATCCAGCAGGATGTAGTCCGTTCGCCGGTTACCCGTCCAGGACTGCTTGAGGCGATCAATCAAGGGGCTCACGCTGCCGAAGAACATGTAGCCGCGCAGGCGAAAGCCCTGTATCCGTTCTCCCTCCATCCGCAGGATCGCGCGATCGGGAATGGGACGGATCCGCTTGCTGTGATGCTCGCGGGCAGTGAAGGTGGCTTCGATCAGTCCTACACGGCTGAGGCGGACGGCGAAGAACACCATGGTGATCGCCATGCCGACGCCCACTCCCTCGAGGAAGCCGAACGACACGATGGTGACGGCGATCAGCAAGAGAATCGCGTACTCCGCCCAGGGCGACCGCTTGCGGCTCTTCACGATCCACTCATCCAGTAGATCGAGGCCGATGAAGAACAACGACCCCGCGATGAGCGGCAGGGGAACCAGGTTCAGGATCGAGTCGCCCAGAAGAACGACCGAACCCACCACCATGGCGGTGACGACGCCGGTCAGCCGTGTGTCCGCCCCGAACCTGTGGCTGAGGATCGAAAACGTAAACAACAAGCTGCCGACCGAGCCGGCGCCCAAGCCGGCGATCGCACTGGCTCCACCCGCTGCCCTGAACTCCCGGTTCCAGTCCAGTTCCACGTTGGTGGCCAGCTCGAGGCCGCTCAGATGCATCGCGACGGCGATCAGGGTCACCACGATCAACGTCAGCACGTTGGGAACCTGTGCCGCCACCTCGGCCCAGTCCACATGCGCCAGATCGCGGAGTTCGAAAGGAGGCCACAGGCCCCCTGTCGCCGTGCCGGCGAACAGCAGGCCCGCCGCCCTGGCCTCATCTCCGGAAAGCCCGATGACGGCAAAGACCAGGTGATAGAGCCCGGCGACAAGCAGGAGACTCGCCGGCAGGATGAAATGACTCTTCCAGCGCTTCGTGACCAGGAACAGGCCGAGGCCGTAGACCACGCCCGGGACCCATCTCCACAGCGAAGCGGGCTCCAAGAGCGTGGGGAGCGTCTCCAGCGTTGCCCCCATCAGCGACAGGGCTGCCGTGCACAGCATGACCCCGGTTCCGGCGATGAACCCGCCCGCCACCGAATAGGGAATGAACTGGATCAGCTTGGCGAGCCGAAAATGTCCCACCAACAGAAAGCAGACGCCCGTCGCCACCGAACCGGCAATCACGACCGTGGCGGTGGTCATGAAATGCGCGAGGGCACTGTCCTGCGGGCCGATCGTGGCGCCGATCGCGACCAACACCATCGCGGAAGGCACCGTCACCATCGAGAGCGCGCCTCGGTAGCCGCTGGTGAGGGCAATCACCAGGCATACGACGAAGCCGCCGAACACCACCATGATCGTGCCCTGAGAGAGAAACGGCGCCAACGGGCCCGAAAAAACCAGCGCTCCGACTGAAATCAGGTATGCCGAGCCGATGATTCCCACGACCAGGCCGACCGACAGCGCCGACAGCAATTTTGTCGAGCGCAGGTCGGTGCGGAGTTCGGAAATCAGATTCATGTTCGGGGATCGCGTTGGCCCGACCTGCGATGCGCGGAGCCAGGCCGCGGTCCCTCGCAGGTTCCGGTACGCCCACGAGGGCATGTCCGCTGAGGCGTCAGCGGCGGGTAAGAGACGTTCCGATAACCCCAAACGAGCCGCCTGGAGCCGCTTCGTCTAGCCCTGGATTGCTCGCGGTTCATTTCCGCGGGACTTCTTCCTGCATACGGCGCGTCTCCTCCGGCCGCTTCCGAAACAAGGATCGGGCGCGAGAAACAAGCGCGCCGGCGCGGACTACACGCCCTCGACAAAGACGAAATTGGAGTTGCTGGAGCGGGCCTGTATCTCCTTGGGGCGTTCGAACTCCGGCGAGTCGAACCACGCCCTTGCCTGGCCCACACCGGCGAACTCGATCACGACCAAGCGGCCAGGCGTCCAGTCACCCTGCGCCACCGCGAAGCTGCCCCCGCGAATCAGATATTTGCCGCCATATCGCTGAACCGTCGCCGGAGTCACCTCAATGAACTCCGCAAATTGTTCCGGGTTCGTAATGTTCATGTCCGCAATCACGTAGCAAGCCACTTGCTGTTCCTTCCGTGGTTCCCACGCAGTAGTGACGCGAGGGGACAGTGTGTCGCCTTGCCGATATCAGGGTCGACCGTGCCGCCGTCGAGCATCTGCGCGAGGAAGGTGGTGAACCGGCAGCCGGCCCGTATGCAGGCGACGGAATTCGCGCCCTGCCGTTCGGCCGGTTCGCGTCTGCCATGCGCGTTGAACGCAAGCACGCGCCGGGCGAGGACCGGCCTGGTACGACAACGCAAGAAGGCGGTCGAAAGCTTCGTCCGGTTTCACGCGGGGTCCCCCACGATTGCGCGCCCGGCAGCATTATCGAATTCTCGTGTAAAATTGGTGTGCGAATCGACTGTATTTCGGTAGTACTTCAGTAAAGCTCGGCCAACGAACACAGCCCAACCGCTACCGACAGCCGGACTGATCGCATAACCGACAACGTGGACCACTCGGTGCACCGATGCGGCGAAGGAAGAGCCTTGATGCGTTCCGACGACACGACGCGCGGCAACGAAGTCCCACGCGAGCGCAGTTCAGCGCTCACCGACGCCGTCCTTCGAATCAACGCCTCTCTCGACCTCGACACCGTTCTCGGAGAGGTGATGGAGAGCGCCCAGTCGCTTACCGGCGCCCGGTGGGGTGTGATCGCCACCGTCGACGAGCTGGGCGCGCCGCGGGATTTCGTGTTCTCGGGCTTCACCTCCGAGGAACAACACGAGCTGTACACCTGGCCCTACAGCGCACGCCTGTTCGAGCATTTCCGCAGCCTGCCGGGACCGCTGCGGCTCGACGACCTCTCGAGCTACGTCCGCGCACTCGGCATCGAGCCCGCCCCGGCGTTTGCCCGCACCTTCCAGGGTACGCCGATGCGCCACCGCGGCACTGACGTCGGCAGCTTCTTCCTCGCCGACAAGGCAAACGGGAAGGCGTTCACCGACGAGGACGAGGAAGTACTGACGGTGTTCGCATCCCAAGCCGCCGCGGCGATCGTGAACGCCCGCACCCACCGTGACGAGCGCCGGGCCAGGGCCGATCTCGAGGCGCTGGTCGAGACGTCGCCGGTCGGGGTCGTGGTGTTCGATGCGAAGAGCGGCCGGGCAGTGTCGTCCAACCGCGAGGCACGGCGGATCACGGAGGCCCTGCGGACGCCCGGCCGGCCGGCCGAGGAGCTCCTCGAGGTGGTCACCTTCCGGCGCGCGGACGGGCGCGAGATCTCGCTGAGCGACTTCCCGATCGCGCAGCAGCTCAGTGCCGGCGAGACGGTGCGCGCCGAGGAGATGCTGATCTCGGTGCCGGACGGGCGCAGTGTCCGGGTGCTGATCAACGCAACGCCGATCCATGGCGAGGACGGCACCGTGGCGTCGGTGGTGGTCACCATGCAGGACCTGGCACCGCTCGACGAAATCGAGCGGATGCGGACCGAGTTCCTAAGCCTGGTGAGCCACGAGCTGCGCACGCCCCTGGCAGCCATCAAGGGCTCCATCGCCACTGTGCTGGACGCCGGGCAAGCACTGGACCCTGCCGAGCTGCGAGAGTTCCTCCGCGTCATCGACGAACAGGCCAATCACATGCGCGGCCTGGTCACCGACCTGCTCGATGCGGGGCGCATCGACGCGGGCACGCTTTCCGTCTCGCCCACGCCCACGGACGTGGGCGACCTAGTGGAGGGGGCGAGAAGCACCTTCCTGAGCAGCGGCGGGCGGCACGGCGTCACCGTCGACCTGCCCTCGGGCCTGCCGCCGGTGATGGCCGATCACCGGCGTATCGTGCAGGTGCTCAACAACCTCTTCGCCAACGCCGCGCGGCATGCACCGGAATCATCGCCCATCCGGGTCGCGGCCCTGCGCGAGGGGGCCCATGTTGCGGTTGCCGTGTCCGACGAGGGACGTGGGGTCGCCCCGGAGCTGCTCCCGCGCCTCTTCAGCAAACACGGTGGTACCGGCGAAGGTGGAACGGCGACGGGCCACGGCCTGGGACTTGCGATCTGCAAGGGGCTGGTGGAGGCGCATGGCGGCCGCATCCGGGCGACAAGCCCCGGTACCGGCCTCGGCACGACGGTCACCTTTACGCTACCTGCGGCCGGCGAAGCCGGACAGCTGGCTGCCAGACTCCAGGCGACGCCGCGATCGGGCGAGCCAGCACGCGTCCTGGTGGTTGATGACGACCCGCGGATGCTGCGCCTCGTGCGCGACACCCTGTCGGCGGCCGGCTACGCCCCGCTGGTGACGGGCGAGCCGCACGAGCTGGCGAAGATCATCCGCGCCGAGATGCCTCGGCTGGTGCTGCTCGACCTGATTTTGCCTGGCCGGGACGGTATCGAGCTGATGCAGGAGATACCCGAGCTCTCCGACCTCCCGGTTATCTTCATCTCCGCCTACGGCCGCGACGAGACTGTTGCCAGGGCGCTCGAGGCAGGCGCGGCCGACTACATCGTCAAGCCGTTCTCGCCCACGGAGCTGGTTGCGCGGGTCCGCGCAGCGCTGCGGCGCCACGAGGAGCCCGAGCCGTTCGTCCTGGGCGAGCTCGCCATCGACCACCACCGGCGCCGCGTGACGCTCGCCGGAAACCCGGTCCCGCTTACTGCCACTGAGTACGAGCTCCTGTGCGTGCTGTCGCTCGCCGCCGGACGTGTCGTGACCTACGAAACGCTCCTGCGGCAGATCTGGCGCGGGCGCCATCACGCCGAATCCAACCCAGTGCGCGCCTTCATCAGAAGTCTCCGCCGCAAACTCGGCGACGACGCGGCAGCTCCGACGTACATCCTCAACGAGCGCGGCGTTGGATACCGGATGCCCCAGCCAGGCGAGGCATGAGAACGCCCCCAGGTCTCCGAAACCGATCGACCCGCAAACGGCCACGACCGACGCGCCTACGCCTTACAAGACAACGGTAACGCGCGGGTACGGCCAAGGAGATCGGCTCCGGCGTGCCCGAATACCGCATTGATTTTGATCCGGGCTACCGCACCTATTTCGACATGGACGGTCCGGCGCCGATCATTCTTCTGGGCGAGGGCATAAGGAGCCGGCTGCAACAGGACGTGGAAGCCACCCGGATCCTTTGGTGCGATTACAAGTGTCGAACCCGCGATCCTCGGACCGGGTGCTTCGGGCAATCCGGGACCACCTGCGTCCCCGCCATCTCGTTGGCATCGCAATGAAGGACCAACGAGACGCGGCACGGCTCCAGAAGCAGACGATTGACGGCTTCGTGCGCGCGAGGCCGCACCGCGAGCATCGCTTTCACTCCTGCAAGCGATCCGACCGCACGTTCGAGGAGTGGGACGTGCCGCCATCCCAAGATCAGTGTGCGCTCACAACGCCCAACGCAGTGCCGCCTGAAGGTCCCACATGGACGTGCTCTCGGTGTCAGGGCCCAGTCCCAACCCGACATCGCTGCTCAACGTGGCGCTCAGGCGCGGCGAGAACTCCTTGCGGACGCCCACCTGCAACCGCGCCCAGGAATCCGCCAAGCCGGATCGGAACTGGTATCCGTAGGCGGCAATGGCACTGTCTTCTTCAAAGTCATGCACGAACGCCAGGTCGCCGTAAAACCGGACTCCGGAATCCGGCATGACGATGCCAACCTCCAGGCCCAACGCCGCGTCCAAGGCTTCGTCGTGCTCCTGCCGCACGGCGACGCCGTCGCTGTCGGTGAAACGATCGAAATCCACGCCGGTCCAAGCGACGCGCAACCGTGGCGTCATCCGGAAGCTACCCACGCCAAGTCGCCAGCCCGCTTCCGCCGACACCCCCCAGGAATGTCCATCGATGCCGGTCGACAATTCCCGGCGCCGGTAGTCCACATCGGCTTCCCAAAGGCTGAAGCGCGCCTCGGTGGCCGCATAAGGCCCTCGTTTGCCGAACCAGGTCAGGCTCGCCCCGCCGCCGTACCCGAATGCTTCCGCATCCGACGCCGCCGCGCTTCGACCGTTTTCGACGTTGGCATCCACCCGGAACACGTGCCCGGTGAGCGCCGCCCGGAGGTCGATGTCCAGTCCGTCGATGGGCCGGTACACACCGACTTGCAGTTCGCTGCGGTCTTCCCGCCAACTGCCGCCGTCGAACGGGCGATTGTCGGCGTGGGCGTTCTCGTTGCGCCGGCCCCCATGCCGCACCCGCAGCCAGAGACTGCCGGGGTCGGGATCCGACCATGCATCGCCCGCGTCGGCCGGGTCGCGCAAGGTGCGGCTGAATCGTTCGCGCACGAGTTCGGTAAGCACCGAATAGGCGTAAATCTGGGCCAGTGCTTCCGTCGCATTCCAGTATCGGGCGCGCTGTAGAAACGCCTGCGAGTCGTCCTGCCATTCCGCAAAACCGATGCGGCGATCGTCGGTCAAGTAGTTGATCCGAGCATCAACGCACGTGGCGAGTCCCTGGTCGTCCCTGTCGAAAGCGAAGCCTCCGTACTCCACCGCCGGGTCGAGCGCTGTCACGACAAAGCGCGAGTTCGAGTTGCGGGACACCTCCAGGTTGCCCACTTCGCCGCGAGCGATGGCATCCACGCGCCCGCTCGCAAGGGCATCCAGCTGGTCCTGATCCGTGGACGTGAGGAGCACTTCCTTCACCGTGCCCGTTGGCCCCTCGATACGCACGCGGTCCGCCAAGTTCTCGCTGGAGCCCGCAGCGGTAACCTGATAACGGGCGCTGCCGTCGGCAGTCAGGGAAGTGCCGTCGGCCAGGTGAATTGTGGTACCCGCCGCCAGATTGCCATTCGCTCCCGCCACCCCGGTCAGCACCAGCAGCCGCTGCTCCCCGGTCGTACCGCCCAACGCCGCCACCCGCGCGGGGCCCAGGTCGTCATGCGACGCGTAGCGATGCGCGTCCTCAGCGCGCACCAGCAGCGATTGTCGAAATGCGATATGCCCGGAAGTGAACGCCACCTGCTCCACGCCATTGGCGTCACGCGTGCGCGCTTCCAGTATGGTGATGCCGCCTCCCACAAAGTCGTAATCAGGGCCCGCCGGCCGCAGCCAGATGTCCGGCCAGGTATTGATGCCCCTTCGGTCGAACGCAAGGCCAGCGTCGGCCATCGTCTCCAACGCGGTCAGGAGGTCAGCCTCGTAACCGCGATGGACATTGATTCCGGGGCCGTGCGGATCCAGGTTCTCGCTGAAACTCACCGGTCGGAAGTCCGCAAAAAAACCGTACGTCAGCCGCCGGTCATCCTCGATGCAAGATTCCCCGGAAAGGCGATGCCCGGCCGTTTCCGCATGTGCGGCCATTGCCGCTGACGCCCACACCACGGCGCACAGTCGCAATCCATGGCGGACGCTGGCTTGCGCCAATCGGGCGATGCCTCGCGATCGATGCCGTCTCGCCGCGTGCTGCGTGTCAGCGCCGACCGTGCCTGTTACCAGCGTCATTTCCGGGGTTAATGGGCCTGGGTAACGAAGCGGCCTTGCCTCAGGGACCCTTGGTCATGATTCGCGACCACGGATTTGACGGATGAGCCGCTTGAGTGCCCTGATCATTTCTTCGTGTACCGGGGTCCCTTCCGGCGCGTTCCGACGCGCTTACTTCTCATGCCACGGAAATTGCTCTCTCCGCAGTGCCCGTCGCAATTGCGTGGGAATGATACCGCATTGACGGGCCATTTCTGCTGCACGCGCTGGCATGAGCGCGTCTCTCAGCTTGGGTGAGGATCGACCTGCATCCGACGTGTCGCTGTGTGCGCAAATGCTCCCGGCGTGGCATCCACCCGCATGTCCGCGCCCAGTTCTGCCTACATCGGCTGGCAACCTGATGGCCCGGGGCTCCTCGTCGGGGGCTCATTGAGAAGTATCTCCGGACGCCAATAGAGCCTCTCTGCGTGACGTCTCCGACTCCGTTACCACCCTAGGCGAGGCCGGCGAACGCTACCCTGGGCGACGTTCGGGACCGGGACGATCCACCGCGATCTTGTCCCTCGATGGCAACTGCGAATATCTGCACAACAGCCGACCAAGCAATTCCCCACCGCCTTCCCAGACGATCGCGAAGTGCGGGTACCGGTCTTGTTCAGAATGCCGCCGCGCACGGTTGCCTGATTCTGCCGCTCTGATCAGAACGAGCGGACGTATCCCACCTGAACGCCAACCTCGCGCACGCCGAACCGGTGGTTGATGCGCGGCATCCCGAGCGCCGACCCATCCCCTCCGGTGCGGAACTCCAGCTCAGCTGCCGAGTACCGGACCTCGAGCCCGACCCGGCTCGCCAAACTCCCCCACTCCACGCCCACTCCGACGACCCACGGGTGTAACGTGCGATCCGCCACGGTCCGGATCGCTTCCCCGCCGATGTCGGAACCGCGCCGCAGGGTCGCCCGCTCCCAATGCACGCCGGTGACGACGTAGACCGATCCACCTTCACCCAGCAGACCGCCCGGCGCGTACCCCAGCCGGGCGTTCATACCGAGCCCGCGTTTCCGCTGCACGCTCCACGGTCCCGGCCACACGTCCCGGTCGCCAACGCCGGTACCCTCCCGCAGGTAGCCTGTCGGGCCGCTGCCTCCGTGGAGCGCCGCCTCCAACTCCCCGGAGACGTACAGGCGACCGGTGACGAAGGTTCGGTAGCCGAGCGATGCCCGTACCGTGCCAACTCCGTCCTGCGCCTCGCTGGTCGCCGTCTCGTAGCTCGCGGGCGGCACGTCGAGACCGATTCCCTTGGTGTATTCGGCGTTTGTCCGGTTCCATCCGGCTGCCACGCTGACGTACGGCCCCTCCTGCGCACTCGCGTACTGCGTGGCCGTGAGCAGTAGAACGCCGGCCGCAAGAAGCGGGACCATGTAATTTCGCATCCGGTCACCCAGCAGGCCATTCCGCTGCGACCCAGACGGAATGACATCACTCCGCCGACGCAACCTCCGGATCGTACGCGATATTTTCGGCACTTGTACCCTTGGGTTGACAGCAGGTGCAAAAATGTTTGCAGTATGAACATATAAGGAACATGCAGAGGTCTCTGCCCACTGAAGACAGGAACTCCAGGGACACCACCGGCAGGCGACCCCGTCCTCCTGCACCTCACGTTCGTCTGCCGCGCCCGCATCACGCCAGCCGGCCACCGCCGCCTCGGAGAGGTTCTCGCGCTCACGTGGCAGCTCTGCAACGCGGCCCTCGAGGAACATGTCGAGGCCTGGCACCGGCAGCGCCGCTCGATCCCCTGGCAGGACCATTTCAAGAGCCTCATCGCGCCGCGTCGTGATCCGCTGTTCAGCGACTTCCGCGCCCTCGACCTCCGCATCTGGCGCGCCCCGCCGAGACGCGTCCGCCTCCAGCGGCGCATCGCCCGCGCGCGACGCGGTTCCCGGGGGACGCCGGCAGGCGGTCCGGGCGCCCGGGCGCTCCTGGCAGCGGCTTCGCAACGCCGACCGGCGGGCCGTTGCCCGCTTTCGCAAGCGCCGAAGCGGCTGGCAGCCGGCCAGCATGACCGTAGGCGAAATTCTTGGCGCCCATCACGCGGGGCATCATCGTTGAGGCTGTTGGTTCCGGCTTCCTCGGTCTTCCCCCTGCTTCAGGAGGGCCGGCTTCCGTATCGACAGGTTCGAGCCGTGCTCGGCATTCAGGCATGTTCCAGCCTGCATGGCCGCTGAACCCTCCGAGGCGGTCCCCTTGCCAGAGTGCTTCAGTCCATTCCGTGACTTCCATGAACCGCCCGGACAGCCGCCGATCGGACGACAGTGGTTGGGCGGGAATCGTACCCACCAGAGAGAAGCTCCGTCGAACAGCGCACTGAAGTTCGATCTAGTCGTAGTAGTCCTCTCCGGTTCGAATGGCCGACCATTGGGCAAGGTCATGGCCACACATGACCGCCGCTCCCGATCGCTCAATCCGTTTGATCTCGGCTTGGGACTTTGCATGCAGGTCTCGGTTCCACGTGTTCTTCGGAACGATCCCCAGATCCAGGTGCTTTCTGAGAGCTACCGCGTCGGAAGCCAACAGGAATGCGCCGCTATTCGGCAGGCCGGCGAGGACGCCGGTCAGTCCTGGCGTATGCCCGGGGAGCGGCAACAGCACGATGCGCCCGTCACCGAAGATGTCCACCTCACCATTGATTTCAACGATCGGCATCGAATGTTCCCAGTCGGCGCTGAAGTAGCCCTTTTTCTCCATGTCCGGGCGCCGCGCCCGCGCAAGTTCATCCTCATGGACATAAATGGCCGCCCTGGAGAAGAATTCGTTGCAGCCACAATGATCGCAATGCAAATGGGAGTTCACGACGACGTCGATATCCGCAGGCCTCAGGTTGACCCGGCGAAGCTCGCTAACGACGTTCTCGTCGTCTCCCATGATCGGAACCACCGACCTGGCGAGATTGCCCCATCTCTCCTGCGGGTTCTTGGCAACCATCGGGTGGCAACCAGTATCGAACAGCACATTGCCCTGTGGATGCCGAAACAGGAAACAGGCAACCGGCAGGTCGATGGTTTCCTCGCGCGCTGCATCAGGCAAGTAGATGTGTTTCGACATCCGCACGCGACCGCCGGAAAGAACGTGCATCCTCACCTGCTGGAATCCTTCCTCGAATTAGATGTCTTCGAGTGCGAACAGGGTAAGCGGCCCAGCGGGTCAGGCCACAGGCGACAGCCGTTCGACCTTGAGGTCTTCGGCGTGCTTCATAGCTTGCGCCAAATCGTAGGCCGCCTGGAGTCGCAACCACGTGTGGGCACCGCCCCCGAATGCCTTGTCGAGGCGAATCGCCATTGCCGGCGAAATGCCCGCGTGACCGTTCACGATGTCCGAAAGCTGCTTGCGGCTGATCCCCAGGTGCTTTGCCCCTTCGGTGACGTTCAGCCCCAAAGGCGCCAGACAGTCATGCCGCACCGAAAGGCCCGGATGCGGTGGGTTCTTCATCGGCATCGCTTGTTCTCCCTAGTGATAATCGACCAGATCGACATCGCCGGCATGGCCGCCCTCGAAGCGGACGATCACGCGCCAGTTGCCGGACACGGTGACCGACCAGAAACTTGCGAGATCGCCCTTGAGGCGATGCAACCGGAAGCCGGGCAGGTCCATGTTGCCGGCCTCTGATGCCTCTTCGAGCCGCGCGAGGATGCGCGCGATCTTGGCCGCGTGTTCCGCCGGCACCTTCCGCCGATCGTCCCTCTCGAACAGCAGCTTGAGGCCCTTGTGACGGAACCCAAGTATCATGTGAGAAGTGTAACCTCCCGCTTCCCATATTGCAAGGAAACCGGTACACTCGTCGAGCATTCAGCTGACGCGTAGCTGCGTCTGTCGGCAAGCCGCCATCGCGGCACCGGAGCGCACCCTGGGGCTGACGCTGCCCGTGTCCCGGACCGCTGCTGCGGGACCTTGCAGCCCGCTACGTTTCTGGCTGGTTCTGCCACGGCCTGAGCAACAGGTCGCGGTGGACCAGCACCGCGAGTGGCCAGCCCGGCCGCACCTTCAGGGTCGGCTGGACGTCGAGTTCCCGTTTCACCAGCGCGCCGGCGGCCTTGTCCGTTCCATCCTGCACGGACTCCCGGAACGCACGGGTCACGTCGCCTTCGTTCGCCAAGGCAAGTTCCGTGCCGATGCCGAGCAGCGACGACAGCAGGATCCCCCGGGCCAGCCGCCAGCCGTGCATGTCGACGGTGTCGCTGATCCCGGCATGGCCGGCCTCGTCGGTCGCCGGCAGGTTCTCGATGACCACCGACGTTCCGTCCGGCAGGATCAGCCGGTGCCAGACCACGAGCGCCCGTTCCTGTCCGAACGCTACCTGGCTGTCGTAGCGGCCGAGGAGGCGGGTTCCGCGCGGCAGCAGGAGGACGGTGCCGGTCACGGAATCAAAGACGTCCTCCGTCAACTGGGCCACGACAAAGCCGGGGAGGTCCGAGTTCAGCCCGGTGATCAGCGCTGCCCGGAGCACGCTGCCGGCCATCACCTGCCACGGCGACAGCGGCTCTTCCAACAGATGCGGGTTGTAGATGTCGGCAGACGGCGCGGCTTCGAGGAACGCCTGCATCCGGGCCTGCCGGCCAGGCTCGCTCGCCGGGATCAGGCCCGGTTCGGGACCGGCCGGGACGCCGGCGTCAGGCGCCGGACCTGCAGCGGGCGGGCCGGCTCCCTGGACGCGAAAGAAGAGCTCCGAGCGCAGGGCCTCCGTCGCCCGCTTTGCCAGCCGTTTCCGTTCGGCCGCATCCTCGTCGGCCGGCAGGCCTGGCGCCGCCTCGTCCGGCACGGGCGGCGGCACGGGTTCGGGCACGGGCGCGAACGCGATCTCCTGGTAGGTCTCCGGCAGTCGCTCGATCGCCTCCGGATGTGGCTGGCCGGGATGCCAGACCTCCTGGACGGCGCCGCCTTCCTCCCGCGGCGGGGAATCGAGGGCCACCGTGAAGACGCCAAACACCGCCAGCGCGGCAGCGCCTGCGAGCACGGCCAGGACCCTGCGGTTGATGCGCGTGACCCGGCGTGGCGACGCCCGGAGCTCAAAGTCGGCCGGATCGCCCTTCGCGGGTGCCTCGCCGGCACCGTCGGGGCCGGGCGGCAATTCATCCGTCACCTCGAGACCGGGCAGCGGGAGTTCGGGCTCGGCGTCGGGCGGTAGCCCGACGCCCGGAGCAGTGGGTGCCGACGCGCCCGGGCCGCTCACGACTGGCGCTCGATTCGCACCACCGTTTGCGGGTCCGTGCCCAGCCTGAGCTCGGCCACCTCGAACAGACGATCGACTACGTAGTACGACCCGCGTACGCGGTAATTCACCAGCGCCACCTCCCCCTCCGGTCCGATCAGGAAGAGAGGCGGCGCTTCGGCCGTTCCCGACGGGAACTGGATGAAGACGCGCCGGCCATCGTCGAAGGCCCGGACTGGCCGCCAGGGCGGCTGGTCACCGAGGATCCGATAGCCGAAATGCAGTGCCTCCGGCCGGATGCCGTCCGCCGCAGCGGCGCGATCCGGGCCCCGGCTCTTCACGGCCGCCGCCCGGAACGCCAGCTCCTCCTCCGGATACGTCCAGGACACCGAGGCCATGTAGGTGATGTCCAGCGACTGGAGCTCCACGTGGTAGACCCGCCGGTCCGTCGCGATGACGAGGTTCGTCACCAGCTTCGACGCGGTCGGTTTCACCAGCACGTGCGGGCGCAGATTGGCCCCGCTGCCGCTCGCCGTTTCCGCCACTTTCCACCGGACGGTGTCCCCGGCCGAGAGCGACACCAGCTGCTCGCCCGGGGCCAGGGCCAAGTCCGTGACCTGGCCGGGAGCGGTATAGACTTGGTAGAGCGCGCCTTCCGTCCATGGATAGACTTGGATCGCGTTCACGTAGCCGTCTGCCGCCGGTTCCAGGCGGGCCACGGCATTGGCCGCCCGCACCCGCTGCGCCGGGTCCGCGCTGGCCCTTTCCGGCGCCACGTCGCTCGCGAGTGCCGACGCCACCGGCTTGAGTTGCCCCGGCAGCGGCAGCGGGGTCGGCACCGCGACCACCTCGGCCTCGGGCTCGATGATCCGCGTCGCCGGCACGGCCACCGCCGGAGCGGAACCGGGCCCGGGCCCGCTCCCGGTAGGGGGTTCGGTCACGCAGCCGGTCGTGACCACGGCAACGAACAGCACGGCCACACGATTCTTCATGGTTTGTCTCCCGTCACGAGGTCTCGCGACCAGTGGAAATCGGTGATGTAGATCCCGAGCGGATTCGCCCGGAGGGCTGCGGCATCGGCGGGTGGCTGGACGACATAGGAAAGCAGGGCGGTATGCCGGCTGGTTTCGGCCGCCCCGCCCCGGAGCGATTCGTCCTCGCGCCAGCGCAGTTCGAAGCTGGTCGCCGATGACCGCACGGCGCTCGTCATTTCCACCGTGACCGTGCGTACGCCGACGTCCCGGAACGGCTCCGCCGTCCGCGCGTAATCGCTGAGACGCGTCGCGGCCCGACTGGTGACGAACGCGTAGGCGCGCAGCCAGTTCTTCCGCAGCACGACCGGGTCGATGGGAACCGCCCGGACGTGCTCCACGAATTCCGCGAGGTGGTAGACGATCTGGCCGTCGTTCGGGCGATGCCCGTCCAGGGCCGGCCCCACCGCCCGCACAGCGCCCAGTGCGTCGACTTCCACGACGTAGGGCACCACGCTGCTGCGGCTCGCCATGTGCCAGAAGCCGGCAGCGAGCACGCCCGCGATCGCCAGCGCGCCAAGGCAGGCGAGGCGCCAGTTCCGGGCCTGGACGCGAGCGCTGCCGAGGCGCTCGTCCCACACCTGCGCGGCTTTCTGGTACGGGGTCACCGGGGCCGGGGCGCGGCCATAGGAGACCCCGGAGCGGGTCGGAGCACTCATTGGCGGTCCTTTCTGCGGCCTCGGTCGGGAGCAGGTCCGTCACCGGACTCCCAGCCCCCATCGGCCACCCTCGCGGCGTCGCGCACCGCTGCCGCGGCTTCGCGGCGATCCGCCGTTGCGGGAGTTTCGTGGGGGCCGGAAGGCAGGCGCGCGGCCGCCCGGGCCGCGCCGGACGCGGTGTCCTGCACGCGGGCGGCACCGGCCGCGGCAATGCCCAGTGCACCCGCAAAGAAATCCCTGGCCCGGCGCGCCGTGCCGGCAGCGGCGCCGGCATCGAGCTGTGGGCCGCCGGCGATCAAGCCGCTTGCGACGGCCGGGCCGTGGATCCCGATCCCGAGCAGAGAGAACGCCGCCAGCAGCAGCGGCATGGCACGGGCGATGGTCACTTCCTGACCTTGCAGCGCGCTCGCGATGTCCGCGAAGATCGTGCTGCCGATCCCGATGACCACGGCCAGCACCATGACCTTCACGCCGGACGCCATCACGTTGCCGAGCACCCGTTCGGCGAGGAACGTGGTCCGGTTCCAGAGCGCGAACGGCACCAGTACGAAACCGGCCAGCGCCATCAGCTTGAACTCCACCAGAGTCACGAACATCTGCACCGCGAGCACGAAGAACGCGGCCACGACCCCGAGCCAGGCCAGCAGCAGAATCGCGATCTCAACCGCGTTCACCACGATTTCGGGAAACCCGATCAGTGTCTGGATATCGAGCAGGATCGGATGGGCGGCGGCGACACCGGTATTGGCGACGAAGCCTGGCCGAAGCAGGTCGTCGGGACGGATGGGCGCGGCCGACGCCGTGAGTCCGAGGTCGACAAACGACGAGAAGATGATGTCCGCCAGAAGCTCGTAATTGTTGAGGATCAGGGCAAACGCGCCGACGTACAAGACCTTCCGCAACAGACCTGCGAACACGTCGCCCTCGGTCGTCAACGCCCATGCCAACCCGGCCAGAACGATGTCGACGGTGATGAGGATCCGGATCAAAAAGCCGATGTCAGGCCCCAGCAGGCCAAAGCCGCTGTCGATGAATGTGAGGAACGTCTCGGTGAACCGGTCGACGACGTTGAGATCATCCACCTTGGCTGGCTCTACGGAAGCGGCGTGTACAGGTTGCCGGTGCCGATGGAGGCGCCGAACCGGGCCCGGGCCTCGCGGGCAGCCGTGTCCAGTCGGAGGCGCTCCGCGGCCTGCACGCGCTGGTGCGCGGCGAGCAGGCCCTGCGTGCGCAGCTGCTCGCGCACCTGCATGGCAGCGATTTGGTTACCGGCCTGCGTGACGGCCAGTGTTCCCGCGGCCCCCCGGGATTCGGATACGAGCCGCCCCAGCAACCGCTCAGTCTCCCGGGTTTCCTCGACCATGCCGGTCTGCACGTCGTGGCTGTGCCGCCAGCCAGCGCGGATCGCTTCGGCCCGGACCCGGGCCTGCTGGACCCGGGCGGTCCTTGCAAGCGTCGTCGCGACCGGGTCCGGGAACAGCGTCCCCGTCGTCACCGCCGCAGCGTTCCGGCCCCAGGAAATGCCGGGCGCATCGGCAAAGAGCGTGCGAAGCCAGGCCTTTCCGGTGTCCAGGATGGCGCTCCCGTCGAAGTTCAGCCGGAGCAGGTTCTGCTCCAGATTCGCCACCGTTTCCTGGAGATGACGGACGGCGGCGAGGGAACGGACGGCGGTCAGCAGGTTCTGGGCGTGGTTCGCGCCGTCGTAGACCGCGAACGCGTCCGCGGACCGGGGCGTGGCCGCCAGGGCGACCGCCAATGCCAGGACGAGTCCGCGCCGCCTCACGCCAGTCCGCTCCGGCGAGCGCTGCTCTCGGCCAGGAACGCCTCCAGAAACCGCTCCGGCCCGGCCCGGGCCATGGCGGCATCGATGCGCACCTGGTCCTCCTTGGACGAGGCCCCGGCAAACGTCAGCGCGATCTCGCCCAGCTGGAGATCGAACAGCCGGGCACCCCGTCGCGACTGGTAGTAGTAGTGACGCTTGGGCGTGGCTCGGGCCAGCAGTTCAATCTGCCGCTCGTTCAATCCAAGCCGGGTGTAGACCTCGCGGGCGGCCGGCTCCTGCGCGCGATCGTTCGGGAGGAAGATCCGGGAAGGGCAAGATTCCAGGATCGCCGGCGCCACGGTGCTCGCCACGACGTCACTCGGCGACTGGGTGGCGAACACCACCGACACATTGCGCTTGCGGAGGGTCTTGAGCCAGTCGCGGATCTGCGCGGCGAACAGGGGATCGTCGAGGAAGACCCAGGCCTCGTCGAGCACCAACATCGTCGGCCGGCCGTCGAACCGATCGCGCAGCCGGTGGAACAGGTAACCTAGGACCGGTGCCGCGAGACCCTCGTTCTCGAGCAGCTCCTCCATCTCGAAACCCTGCACCTCGGACAGGGCCAGGGAATCGTCGGCGGCATCCAGCACCCGCCCGTGCGGGCCGGCGAGCGTCCACGGCTGCAGGGCGTCCCGGAGTTCCGGGCGCGTCAGCAACAGCCCAAGGCCCGTGAGGGTGCGCTCACCCGGCGGTGCGCCCGCCAGGTTGGAGAGAGCGTCCCACAGCTCGCGCCGTACGCCGGGGTCGATGTCGATGCCCGCGCGCCGGAGCAGCGCCGACGTCCACTCGAAAGCGAAGGCACGCTCGACTTCCAGTTCGATATGCCGCA
Organism: Rhodospirillales bacterium; assembly: GCA_028824295.1. Lineage (NCBI taxonomy): Bacteria > Pseudomonadati > Pseudomonadota > Alphaproteobacteria > Rhodospirillales > Rhodospirillales bacterium. Next base: position 23,767 of record JAPPED010000032.1, read on the forward strand.
GCGGCTGGAACGCCAGCTGCTCGGCAGCGCCGCCCAGGTCCAGGAAGGTGCCGCCCATGCCGAGCACCGCAGCCCGGCACGAGGCTCCCTTGTCGAACACGTACACCTGGGCGCCGGGATAGCGGCGGAATTGCAGCGCCAGCATGGCCAGGAGCACGGACTTCCCGGCCCCGGTGGGACCGACCACCAGCGTGTGTCCCACGTCGCCGACATGCAGCGAGAGCCGGAACGGCGTGGTGCCGCGCGTCTGCGCGTGGAGCAGCGGGGGACCACCGAGATGGGCGTTCCGTTCCGGCCCGGCCCAGGTGGCCGACAGCGGCATCATGTGCGCCAGGTTCAGCGTGTGGACAACCGGTTGCCGGACGTTCGCATAGGCGTGTCCCGGCAAGGATCCCAGCCACGCCTCGACCGCGTTGAGGCGTTCACGGATCGTGGCAAAGCCGCGACCGTGCAGGATCCGCTCGAGTTCGAGCTGATGTTCGGCGGCGACGGCTGCCGACCGGTGCCGCACGGTCACGCTCGTGGTGATGTGCCCGAACGCGACCAGGTCCTCGCCCAGCTCCTGCAGCGCCCGATCCGCGTCGGCGGCCTTCACGTCGGCATCCGAATTCACCAGCGCCGCCTCCTGACTGAAGACGACCTCCTTCAACATGGCCAGCACCGACTTCCGCTTGGCGAACCACTGCCGCCGGCAGCGCCCGAGCTCGCGCTCCGCTTCGTCCTTCCCGAGGACGAGGAACCTGGTCATCCACCGGTAGGCGAACGGAAGGTCGTTGAGGTCGTCCAGCAGCCCGGGGCGTGTGAGGTTCGGGAACCCGAGCACGGTCAGGGTGCGGAGATGAAGGTCTCCCAGCATGGGTTCGATGCCGCCGGCAAGCGGTGTATCGGCCAGAACTGCATCCAGGTGGGCCGGAATCCCCGGTACCGTGATGCGTCCGTCCGACGCGGAAACCGTGCCGTGCAGGTAGGTGAGGGTGGCCTCGTCCGACATCGGCGCCAACCTCGGCATCACGTCTCCCAAGAGCATGAAGGCACGGTCGGTCCGTGCCTGAAAGTTCTCGAGGTGCGTCCGCCAGGTGATCGACCCGCCAGCCTCGGCGGCGGCCCGCTCGACCAAGGTCTCAGACGCCCGAGACCACGAATCGGCCGGCGGAAGGTAGGTGAGCGTCAGCCGGAACAGCGTCTCGAAATGACGGCTCCTCCCGGCAAATTCCCGGCGCCGTTCATCGTCGACCAGCTGCGAGAGGCGATCGGGAAACGTGCTTCTCGGATAGCTCCGTGCCGGAACGCGTTCGGCGTCGAAGTACAGGGCCCAGCCGGACCCGAACCGCCGCAGCACGTTGTTAACGCGAGCGGTCACGGCCATCAGTTCGGATTCGGTGGAGCTCTCGAGATCGGGACCGCGGAACCGGGCTGAGCGCTGGAACGATCCATCCTTGTTGAGGATGACTCCCGGCGCGACCAGGAACGCCCAGGGCAGGAGGTCGGCAAGACCGGCCGGCCGGGCCCGGAACTCCCGGAGATTCAGCATCCGTGGTAGTTCCGGTGCCGCAGGTGGCGGGCGAGCACGTCCACGAACTGCGCATCATGCCGGGCGCAGAACACCCCAATCGCCTGCACCACGATCCAGAGGACCAGGCCGGCGACCCACTGCTGAAGCCCCAGCCCGACGGCGGCGGACAGCGTCCCGTTCAGGATGGCCAGGGACCGCGGCACGCCAGCCATCATGATCGGCTCCGTGAGGGCGCGGTGCAGCGGCACCTCAAAACCCTCCGGGGGTGACGAGCGGATCACGGAAGCAGAGCCCCGCCGCCGAACGAGAAGAACGTGAGGAAGAAGGATGCGGCCCCAAACGCGATCGAGAGGCCGAAGACGATCTGGATCATCCGGCGGAACCCGCCGGAGGTGTCTCCGAAGGCGAGTGTGAGACCGGTCACGGTGATGATGATCACCGCCATGATGCGCGCGACCGGTCCTTCGACCGAAGTCAGGATGCTCTGGAGCGGCGCTTCCCACGGCATGCCCGATCCAGCCGCGAACGCCGGTCCGGCCGCCCCGAGCGCAGCAAGCAGCACAAGCGCCGCGCGGATCAAGTGCCGGCGTGGAGTGGGTTTGATCATCATGTGGAAGGTCTCCCTGAATGGTCCGGGGCGGCGCCGAGGTGTCGGCAGGCGTAGCTGCCGTCCGGACCCAGCCCGTGGACGGCAAGCAGCGTTTCAACGCGGCGCCGCGTGCCGGTGCGGCCGACGAACACCACAAGATCGACGGCCTCGGCCACGAGCCGGCGGTCGACCGCGACGGCCGCTTCCTGGATCAGCTGTTCGAGGCGGGCGAGTGCCGCCGCAGCCGAATTGGCGTGGAGCGTCGCCAGTCCGCCGGGATGGCCCGTGTTCCACGCCTTCACGAGGGCCAGGGCTTCCGGGCCGCGCACTTCGCCGACGACGATCCGGTCCGGACGCAGCCGGAGCGTTGAACGCAGCAGGTCGGAGAGCGTGACGTGGCCCGGCTGGGTGCGGAGCGCCACGCAATCGGCCGTTTCGCAAACCAGCTCCCGGGTGTCCTCCAGCAGCACGACGCGGTGTCCCAGATCGCGCATTTCGTGCAGGAGCGCGTTGGCTAGCGTCGTCTTGCCCGACGAGGCGCCGCCCGCCACCACGATGTTGCGGCGGGTCCGGACCGCCTCCCGCAGCAGCTCCGCCTGTGTGCGGCTCAAGGCTCCGTTCTCGACGTAGGCGTCCAGGACGATGACGCGGCCGGCCGGCCGGCGAATCGAGAAGCACGGATCGCGCGCCACCGGCGGCAGCACTCCCTCGAAGCGCTCGCCCGTCGCGGGCAGCTCGGCGCTCACGATCGGGTGGTCGGCCCCGGATGCCCGACCCGTCTGGCTGGCGACCAAACGAACGACGCGCTCGACCGCTGACGGGGCGAGGCAGACCCCGGTGTCCACACGACCCTGGATCGCGTGGTCCAGCCACAGACGGCCGTCGGGATTGACCGTGATTTCCAGGACATGCGGGTTGGCGAGCGCACGGCTCACCTCGGAACCCATGGCGGTACGCAGCATCGCGACACCGCGGGCCGCCCCGTGGTCATGCATCGTCGGTCGCCGGAGCTGAGACCGGAGCCGTGAAGTCGGCGGCCGTGAAGAAATCGCGTTCCGCGGGGCGGATCTCGTCCAGGACGTCGTCGAGGAGGGTTCGCCCGCCGGCCACCCGTTCGGCCAGCTGCGTGACGAAATACTCGAAGCGTTCCAGCCCCAGCACCCGGGCGGCATCCTGTTCGTCGTCGGGCACCGGGGGTGTTACCACCAGGAAGTAGCGAACGAACAGGGCCAACGTTTCCGAGATGATGACGTGATCGCGGGACAGGCGGCCAAGCGACCGCGTCACCCGGTCAAGGCGTCGGATCAGCACCTCGTCCCGACGGTCGGCCGCCTCCGGTGTCAGGAAGCTCAACAGCGCCGCCTCCACCAGGGCCGTCTGCGTGACACCGCGGCGCGCCGCCTCGCGGGCGAGCTGACTGCCGAGATCGGCGGGCACCCGGACATTCTTGGAAGGGTTCACCGGGGCCGCTCCACGCGCACCGGGATCGCGCCCGCGTCCTGGAAAAGGCGCTGCTCGGACCGTGTCGGCGCGGAGGCAGAATCCCGGCCCGAGGCCGCCGTAGCCACGGCAGGGAGAGCCAGGCCGCGCCAGTCGTCCCCGCGTCGCGGGGGAAAATCGCGGGTGCCGGGTGGTGGTGGCGGCAGGCAGCGACCCCGAAGCGCACGGTCCTCGAAATAGCGAAGCTTCCGAGCCCGGATGGGCGGACAGCCGGCGACAAACACCAGCTGCTCATCGGGATCGAGCTGCATGACCTCGCCGGGTGTCAGCAGCGGCCGGGCGTTCTCCTGCTGGGAAACCGTGACTCGGTTGAGCCACGGCGCTAGTCGGTGCCCGCCGTAGTTCCGCTGGAAGCGTGCCGCCGTGGCCGCTCCCACCATGTCGCTGACTCGTCGCGCCGTGCGGTCGTCGTTCGTCGCGAACGCGATGCGCACGTGGCAGTTGTCGAGGATGGCGTTGTGCTCGCCGTAGGCCTTCGAGATCTGGTTGAGGGACTGCGCGACCAGGTAGGCCCGCATGCCGTAGCCCGCCATGAAGGCGAGCGTGCTCTCGAAGAAATCCAGGCGGCCGAGGGCGGGAAACTCGTCGAGCATCATGAGCAGTCTGTGATGGGGATGCCGACGGTTCTCGCCCTCGAGCCGTTCTGTCAGCCGCCGGCCGATCTGGTTGAGCAGGAGGCGGACCAGTGGCCTCGTGCGCGACAGGTCGGACGGCGGTACCACCAGGTAGAGCGAGACCGGGTGGCGGGCGTGCATGAGATCGGCGATGCGCCAGTCGGAGGACCCGGTGACATGGGCGATGGCCGGATCGCGGTAGAGGGCCAGGAAACTCATGGCGGTCGACAGGACGCCCGAGCGCTCGTTGTCGGACTTGTTGAGCAGTTCGCGGGCGACCTGGGCAACCACCGGATGAGGGCGCCCGGAGGCGTGGCCGCCGAGATGCGGCACGTGCATCATGCGGGTCAGCGTCTGTTCGAATGAATGCGCGGGATCCGACAGGACGGCCGCGACCCGCGCCAGCGTCTTGTCGCGCTCGGCGTACAGCACGTGGAGGATGACGCCTACCAGCAACGCGTGACCGGTCTTTTCCCAGTGGTTCCGGCGGTCAAGGGCGCCCTCCGGATCAACCAGAATGTCGGCGATGTTCTGGACGTCGCGAACTTCGTTGGGGCCGCGCCGAACCTCCAGCAACGGGTTGTAGCGGGCCGAGCGGGGGTCAGTCGGGTCGAAGAACAGGCAGTGGGAGAAGCGCGCACGCCAGCCCGCGGTCAGCCTCCAGTTCTCCCCTTTGATGTCGTGGATGACCGTCGATTCCGGCCAGGCCAGGAGGGTTGGCACCACCAGGCCGACCCCCTTGCCGGAGCGGGTCGGCGCGAACGCCATGATGTGTTCCGGCCCGTCGTGCCGGAGGTACCGGCGGCCAAACCGGCCAAGCATCACTCCCCGGTCCACCAGCAGCCCGTGCCGCCTGATGTCAGCCGTGCCCGCCCAGCGTGCGGAACCATGCGAAGTGGCCTGGCCACCCGTGCGGGCCCGCCAGAGCGAGCAGCCCACCGCGATCACGATCCCGGCGATCCCGGCGAACGCGGCCAGTCCACCGGTACGGGCAAACACCCCGGGGGCAGCGGCACCGAAGGCGTACCACCATTCGAACAGTTGCCACGGCCAGTAGAGGTCGAGACCCAAAGCCTCAAACCCCGGTGGACCCAGGGCGTACTGATCCCGAAGCAACGCGGCCGTCCATTGGGTCGCACCCCACAGCACGGCGCCCACCGCGATCGTGACCAGAAATCCCTGACCGATCAGCAGTCGCGTGGGCGTCATCGGCACGGTCTCCGGCGGCGGCGGACCGGCGAGCATACAGCTCGACTAGAACAAAGCAAGAACTTTCGTAAAACATGTCAGACGTATGGCCGGGTGCGCGCTGTCAGGACGTTCTACCCGTTCACCGGTCCCGACCCTGGCGGCGTTGACTCGCTGCTCCCCACCTCCGTCGCGAAGCTCAGGCGCCGCGATCCGGCCCGAGCGTTGGCCGGCAAACCTCCGGTCGGTGGCGGTGCCCGGCCCGATCTGGGCCTGTACGCCCGCGGCGTGCTGGATCATCGTCGTCTCGATCGGTATCCCGATCGGTGCCGTCCGGGTCTCCGCGCCGCGCCGAAACCCCGAGGTCGCGGCGCCGCCGTTCCGCCAGCGCCTCGCGTACCGCCCGTCCGAAGCCTCGATCGGCAATCGCGCCGCCGGACCAGGCGAGCGTGTCCAGCCACGTGGGGCCCGGATGGAGGACCTGCCGGTCGAGGGCCAAGCGATCGAGCACCTGGATGGCAGTACCCCGGTACTGACGCGTCAGGCCCACGGTGCGGATATGCGCCCGGAGGCCATCGGCTACCCGCCAGCGGTCGCGTCCTGCGGGTGCAGCCAGACCGGCGCGCGCCAGCGCGCGTACGCGACGATCGGCATCCTCCCGACCGGAACGCCCGAACAGCCAGGTCCCATTCCGCGACCGGACCTCCTGTTCGATCGCGCGGTCCAGCGCCGCGAGGCGCGGGTTGGCGGCGCGGAGTTCGACGATCACGCCAGCCGCGATTCCGGCGGGCACGTGGACGAGGTCGGCGTACCAAACCCTGCCGTCCAATGCGTCGACCACCGCGTATGGAAGTGGCGCCGCGCCGGCGCGACGCCCCCACGCCACCAACGCCCCCGTGATGCCCCGCTCGAGCTCCGGGCCACCGGCGACGGCGCGATCTCGCAGGGGCCGGCGCAGTCCGGTCTCCGTGATGGCCCGTTCCAGCAGGCGATAGGTCTCCCGCCGCTCGCCGATGGCGCGAAGGGTGGGCAGCGTGTCCGGTGCCAGTGTCCATTGCAGCGGGGCGGTCTCCGCTGCCAGACCCATCCGCGACAGGGTGCGCACCCGGTCGATCATGCGGGCCCGGCCTAGATGCGCATCGCGCCCCTCCGGCCGACCCCGCAGATCGACCACGCCGGCCCGGGACCGCTCAACCAGGCCCAGGTCAAGCCCGGTCAGTTGCTGGCTGCGGGCTTCGGCCCGCAGCCGCTCACGCAGGGCCCGGTCCGAATCCGGCCCGAGTTCGCGCGTCAGTACGGCCATCGCCAGGGCGCGGACCCGACGGTGCAGGCTGCGCCGGTCCCATTGAAGAGCCCGCCCGTCGGCATCGCGCCCGCGCACCACGACGTGGGCGTGCAGACGACCGGTGTTGGCGTGGTCGACCGCAACCCAGTCAAGTTCGCGGTCCAGGTCGCGCGCCAGGCCGGCCATCACACCGCACGTCACATCATGGAGCCGGTCCAACTCGGACGCATCGTCCGGAGACAGCATGATCCGCGCCTGTCCCGGGTCGCCACGGGCGCGCTCGACAAACGCATCCGGAGCAACGCCCCGGCCATCCGGGCCGTACAGCGTGCCGGGACTGCCGTCCGGCTCGACGCCGTCTCGCCCGAGATACCGGAGATGGGCGCGGGTATTGGCGGCCCCGGTCGCACCAAGACAGCTCAGCCTGACAATGCAGCGACGCTGGCCGGGAGCATGAAACCGGCGACCACCGCGCACGGTGTTCGACCGCCCGCCGCGCAGGTGCCCGAGCGCCTGGACGCGGCGCAGGAAGGGTGCCGGGGCGCGGCCCTCACCGCGGAGCCGCACGCTACCGCCGGCCATTAGGGACGGTCACCCGGCAAGCGGGGAAGCGACCCGATTCTGACCAGCCGCCCGGCCAGGTCGGACGCCGGCGTCGGCCCGTGGTACCGACCGTCGAACGATCGCGGATGATCCTGCAGCAGGAACGTCTCGCCGGCGTGCAGACGCACGCAACTCGACCAGGCCGGCAGCGGACGGCCCGCCCGATCGTGACCGAGGGCCGCGGCGACCAGGTCACCGTTGACCGTGAGGCGCGCCGCATGCCGGCACACCCGGTCGCCCGGGCCCGCCACCAGACGTTTGACGAGGGGTGTCCCCCTTGGAACCAGGCCGCGGGCCGCAGCTTCGATCCCCAGTCGGCTGTCGGCCCTCACCAGGATGTAGTCGCCGATCGCTGCCGGTTGGGCCGACCGCAAGTAGAACCCGACGGGGGCGCTTTCCGACGCGTTGTAGACGAGCCATGGACGGCGTTCTCCCGTCCAGGCGGCCGCGAGCAACCCCGTCATGACCAAGACGACGGCAACGTATTCCGGCCGCCTCACCCTCCCGCCCGCCGGACAGCCAGATACGCGGCGTGCTGACTCGTGGAGTACGGGCGCGGCGCGATGCCGGCGTTCAGCGCAGCACCTGCACTTGCAAACCACGGCGGGGATATGTCGACCGGATGGATTCCCAGACGATGGATGGCCGCAAACGTCCGCAGCACGCGTTCGGTACGACCTTTGCCGGTGACCCAAAGGAGTATTTCCGCGCCCGGACGAACACCCGCGACGCGGCACAGACGTTCGCCCGGCCCCCCCGCGCGGAGGACGGCGAGACGCCAGCGGTCCGAACCGCGGCGGGCGAGCTTGCGGAGGAGCTGGACGAACACCGCCCCAGGCTCGAACCCGGACCAACCGTCGGGTCTGGCCACGACAGGACGTGCGAAAGGAAGCGTGATCTGATGGTGCGGAGTGTTCAGCCGAAGCGCACCGGTCAGCGCGGGCGATCCTGCCGACCAGTTCGCCGGCGCCGGTAGACGGAGAACCTCTCCGCGGACTGCCGCGCGACCTGCGGGCATCGTCTCTGACCCAGTGCCCTTGCCAACTGCGCGGCCGGCCCGCCCAGATCGCATACGAATCCCGGATGAAGAGAACATACTGAGAACATAGCAGAGCTGACGGGCCGTTTCACGAGCGGGCCGTCGACGCGCCGGGCTGCGGGACGTGATCCTTCCGGTGGTCCGCGCAGGTCAAGACCCGATCGGGTCTCCATGCGGCCGCCAGCGCGGATCGCCGGCTCGAGGTCCGGAACCGCCGCCCGCTCAGCTGCCGCTCATCTGCAGGAGCGCAAACATGGACACATCCGCCTCGGCCAGGCGCTCCCGACCGGGCAATCCGGTAAGTTCAATTACGACCGCCAATTCGTCGAGCACGCCGCCGAGGCGCCGCACGAGATTGGACGCCGCCACGGCCGTGCCGCCCGTCGCGAGCAGGTCATCGACCAGAAGTACCCGCTCGCCGGCGCGAATCGCGTCACGGTGGACTTCCAGCGTGTCCGTCCCGTATTCCAGCATGTAGCTTTCCGCAATGGTCTCGTGCGGCAGCTTGCCCGGCTTTCGTACCGGCACAAAGCCGATTCCTAGGTCGGTTGCAACCGTCGCCCCGAAAATGAGCCCGCGCGCCTCGATACCTGCGACCTTGTCAAGTCCCCGCGAGCGATAGCGGCCGGCAATGCGTTCCGTAACTTGCCGGAATCCCGCACCATCCTGAATGAGCGTTGTAATATCGCGAAAGAGGATCCCGGGCTTGGGATGGTCCGGGATGGTGCGAACCAAGGAGGCAAGGTCCATGTCGCTGTCACGGTGCTGCATACTGGCGTCCTTTGTCATCGTGGCCGGGATCCGCGCCGAGGCCGCGAGTCCGGCACGATCCGATCTCGTCGGATCCGCTGGAGACTATCTGGTCAAGGGGACCGAAACCCTGTTCGAGGTGGCGCGCCCGCACGGCCTCGCGTTTACCGAAATCATGAGTGCGAACCCTGGAGTCGATCCTTGGGTTCCGGAAGCCGAAACCCGTCTCGTGCTGCCGTCACGGCACGTGTTACCGCAGGGCAAGCGGACGGGGCTCATCATTAATCTCGGTGACCTGCGACTGTACTATTTCCCCGAAGACGGCAGCCCGCCGGTATCGTTCCCCATCGGCATCGGCCGCTACAACTGGACCACGCCGCTCGGCGACACCGAAATTGTCCGGATGGCCAAGAATCCGTCCTGGTACGTGCCCAAATCGATCCGTGAAGAAGACCCTTCGCTGCCGCCCGTGGTACCGCCCGGACCCGATAATCCGTTGGGCGGACATGCACTCTACCTCGGCATGCCGGGCTACCTGATTCACGGCACCAACAAGCCGTGGGGGATCGGCATGCGGGTCACGCACGGCTGCATCCGCATGTACCCGGAGAGTGTCGCCTGGCTGTTCCAGGCCGTGCGGCCCGGCACGCCGGTAACGATCGTCAACCAGCCCATCAAGGCGGGCTGGGACGGCGACGACTTCTTCGTGGAAGTGCATCGCGAGCCCACGTATGCGCGGGAGATGGGCGAGGGCGTCGATACGCCGCCCGAACTCCCGCCGGCACAGCTGTACCCGCTCGCTGCGAAGGTCATCCAGCAGAAGGCGGGGACCGAGGTTGCACGCATTGACTGGGGCCGCGTCCGGTCCGCAGTCCTCAGAGCCAGCGGCATGCCCGTGCAGGTCAGCTTCGATCAGCCGCAGGACTTCGTGGAACTGCTGGGCCCCTAGACCGGCGGCTACGGCTGCGCGAGCCTGCTTCTGGGCCAAGGTGGCGGTCGGTCGCGCCTTGCGGGACTCCATTCCCCCGACCGGTCGACCGAACAGCGCCGACGCTCCCGCCAGCACCGCCAACGCTCAGGGAATCGGCCGCCGTCATGCAGTGACCCGTTTCGTTACGGGCCGTGTCGGTGTGCGTACGGCCGGGGCGAGACGAGAGACTACCGGTCCGGATGCACCGCGGCGGAGTCCAGCCGCGGGTGCACTACCCGCCGGACACCTCAGGTACGAACAAAGCCCAAGGACCCCGGGGGGTCCTTGGGCTCCTGTTCAGCGAATGCGCGACGCCAGCGCGTCGATGCCTACTTCCGTGACATCGTCGCGAACATGCGGTCGACTTTCTCGCTCAGCGTGCGCAGCGCGGCGCGGTTCTGCTCTGCCATCGCCATCGCGCGTTCAACCAGGCGGCGGAGTTCCGTATCGCCGTCAGCGTTCTCTGCAATCATCGCACTGTTGGCTGCAGCGGCCTGATTCGCTGCCTCAGCGGCGGCGGCATTGGCCTCGGCGGCGGCATTCATCATCGCCATCTTGTCTTCACACTCAGCACCGCGGCACCCACCCGCGCACGCCGAAAGCGTCAGCGCAGCCAGGACAACGAAGAGGACACCAATTCCGGTGCGGGGCAGGTGTTGCATGACTCGAATTCCTCCCAATGCAGGCCGACGATTCGACAGAGCTAATGCCGCGTCAGTTCCGCGGCAGCATATGGGCAATTGCTATGCCTGACAACCAATTTGGCCCATTCGCGTTGTATCGACAGGGCCCCGCGCGTGGTTGCGGGAGCGGGCGATCACGGTTCAGCCTCGGGGCCGGTTTCGCAACCCCGCGCGATCACGCCGGCAGTCGTACCCATGCGCACTCATGCGCCCACCCTCGCCGACTTGCGTAAGTCATGGGCCGAAGACGCATGGCGGTCACGGACCAGCAGACCTGTGCACCGTCTCGCCACGAAACGCTGAATCGAGCAAAAAGGTTATCGAATGCTCCTCGTAGCCGGTCGGGTGATATCTGCCATTTGCGCCGACAGTTGATCCAAATTCGGGTTGACGGAGATACCAACGCTCGCCCCTACGTTCGGCATGCTGCCATCGAAGCGGCTCTGTGCGCACCTGGCAGACGCAACATGCGCCGTCGGCAATGCTGCCACTCCGGGCACGTCGGCCTCGCGTCATTCCCGCGCCGGCCTCGTTCGCTCCGGGGTCGCGCCCTGTGCCGCGGGGCGGCACAAGGAGTCAGGATCCGAACCTAACCGTGATGCTGCCGGACGTAGCCACGGTTCCAGGTCGGGCTGACGACGATCTCATTCAGGCACACGTGCGCCGGCGTCCGGGCGATGAACAGGATCAGGTCGCCCATGTCGTCCGGCTGCACCATCTTTGCCCGGTCCTCCGCCGAAACCGGTACCGGGCGCCGGTCCAGGATCGGCGTCGCCACCTCGCCGGGACATAGGGCGCAGGAGCGGATCCCGTGGACGCACTCCTCGATATTGAGGTTGGCGCTCAGCGCCGTGAGGCCGAACTTGGACGCCGCATAGGCGGGGCCCGTGATGTAGCTGTGATAGCGCCCGGCCCAGGACGACACCTGGATCACCAACCCGTCCTTGCGCGCACGCATCATCGGCAGTACCGCCTGCGTGCAGTAGAACGCGCCGTTGAGGTTGATCGACACGACCTGATCGAACGCGGCCGCGTCGACGTCTCCCCAGTGACGGTCGCGGATGTTCACACCCGCCGAATTCACCAGGATGTCGCAGCGGCCCCAGCGATCATCGATGCGCCGGGCCACCGCCTCCACGGCCGCCTTGTCGGTGACGTCGAGCGGTTCGATCACCGCGACTCCACCGCCGTCCTCGATCGACTTCGCCGTGCGTTCCAGCTCCGGGCGGCGGCGGCCGGACAGGACCACCCGGACACCGGCGCCCGCCAGCGTCGCGGCGCCGCCCTGGCCGATGCCGGTGCCCGCGCCGGTTACCCAGGCAACCGTTCCGGAGAGATCCCGCAGCAACGATCAGGCGCCCGTCTTCGCGAACCGGTGCAGCAGCCTACGCCGGCACCGGGCGCGCGCGCTGGTTGTAGAGGAGCTCGCGTCGGCGCGCCTTCTCCTCGTCCGACAGGGTGTCCGGGGTTTCGCCAAGTCCCGTTCCGACAGCCATGCCCTTCTGCACGCCGGGGCGGGCCGACATTTCCTCAAACCAGCGCTTGAAATACGGAAACTCATCGATGTCCTGCCCCTGATTTTTCCACCCGACGGTCCACGGGTACGAGATCATGTCGGCAATCGTGTACTGATCGCCGGCGATGAAGGGGCGGTCGTACAGGCGGTTGTTCAGCACGCCGTACAGGCGGTTGACCTCGTTGTCGAATCGCCGTCGGGCGTAGCTCTGGTCGCCGGCCGATTCCTCGAGGCGGCGGAAGTGCCCGAGCTCGCCCGTCTTGGGTCCCTGATTGGCCATCTGCCACATGACCCACTGATTGACGTCGTGTCGTTCGCGCAGGTCGAGGGGATAGAACTTTCCGGCCTTCTCAGCGAGGTACATCATGATCGCGCCCGATTCGAAGACGGCGACCGGCTCGCCGCCGTCCGCTGGCTCGTGATCGACGATCGCGGGCATCCGGTTGTTCGGGCTGATGCGCAGGAATTTCTCGCCGAACTGGTCCCCGCGGCCGATATGGCAGGGCACGATGAGATAGGGAAGCCCGCACTCCTCCAGAAGGATCGTGACCTTCTTGCCGTTGGGCGTCGGCCAGTAGTGAAGGTCGATCATGCGGCGACCGCGGCACGCGCGTACACGCCCGGAACCCCCCGCACGCTGATCCGCCAGAGGAGGCGTTCGGTGCCGGGGCCGCTCGGAGCGTCGATCGGAGTCGCGCAGTGCATCGTCATCTGGGTGTCCCAGATGGCGATGTCACCGACATCGTACTTGTGGGCGTAGATGTACTTGTCCTGCACGCAGTGCCGCTTGAGCATGCGGATCATGCGGTCCGCGTCGTCGCTCGGCATCCCCTCGATGTCGAAGGCCGTACCGCCAATCGCGTAGAGGGCACGCTCACCGGTGACGGTATGCGGCCGCACCAGCGGGTGCGGAACCGGCGGGACGTTGGCGGCCTGAGCATCGGTCAGTTTCGGCGTCGGCAACTCGCCGTCGCGGCCCGACGTTGATCCGTAGAAGTGCACGGCGACCAGTCCGTCGATGCGCTCGCGCGTGGGCTTGTCAAGGTCGTCGTAGGCCGCCTTCATGTCGAGAATGCGGGTTTCGCCGCCCTCGTCCGGGACCTTCCGCGCATACAGCATGGTCGCGGTCGCGACATCGGCTTCGTAGGACTGGTCCGTATGCCAGAACGCGGCGCTGTTCCGGGCAAGGGGATCCTGCTTCCTCCGGGCCATGTTCCCGACCTCGAGCAGGTCGGGATAACCCGGCATGCGCGCCGTATCCACGACATGCTGGATCGGCACGCCCCACTGGCGCCCGAACCGAAGAAACGCGTCCTTATTGCAGGTCTGGTTCTTGAGAACCAGCAGACGATGCTGGTAGAGGACCTGCGACAACGTACGGAACTGGTCGTCGTCGACACCTGCCGTCAGGTCCACTCCGTAGGCAGCACAGCCAAACGGGGCCGGCAGCCGTTCAATGCTGATCATGGCCGGGTCCTCGCCTGGCAAGCCTTGTCCTACTCAGCTTATCGTGGCGGTACTTGCGGTGCCGGGCAACTGCAAGGCTCGGGATTCGTGCGCGATCGCGATTGCCGGCCGCAAGGTGCGCGCGGAATTCCACGACGCCGACGAAAGCCAGCGGGACTTCCAGGGGAAGTTCACGGCGCTGAGTAAGTCGCTGTTCCCGCCGGGCCCGGACAGTCGCCCGTAAGACCGCCGTCGGCCACGGTCGTTCCCGGGCCTATCTCTGCAAGATGACTTCCTTGCCCGTCGCGGCGATCCGCTCCCGTGATCGCAGTGACGGCTCCTGTCTACCGGGAGCAGCCGGGTCCAACCCCCGCCTCTGTCGCCGGGACGGGCGTCTGTCAGCGCAGCCTAGCCCTGCGCCGAGGGCAATTTTGACAGTGCCTCGACGGCCTGTACCACCTCGAGTTGCCGCGAGCACCCCAGCTTGGCGAAGATGTGCCTCAGGTGCGTTTGAATGGTGCTGTACTTGCGGCCGGTAGTGACGGCAATCTGGCGGAGGGTCCGGCCCTCCGCCAGCAGTACCGCGATCACGGCCTCCGCCGGCGTGAGACCCAACACCGCTGCCACGAGGGCGGGCTCGATCCGAGCCGGGCTTACCGGGTCGATCACCAGCACGAGAGCAGCCACGCTCTGGGAGCGGTAGTCCACCTCCCGAACCGTCGCCGGCTTCACGTGCAACGCGAGCCCCGGCGACCACGACTTCCGTCGCACCGCCATTGAGCTGCTCTCCCCCGGCCCGCCCAGGCGCGGCAGCGCCCGAGCCAGATGTTCATGCAGTCTGGAATTGTCCTCCGGCCGGGTGGCGCGCAATTCTCCGCCCTCATCGGTCAGCCCATCGTTCTGGCGAAGCAGTTCCCGAGCCCTGTCGTTCGCCTCCACAATGCGTCCGCCCCAGTCGAGCTGGATGATGCCCATGCGGGTATTGTCGAGGAGCTCGATGACCGACGCGCCAAGCGCCCTCGCTTCAGCGAGCGCGGAACGCACGCGCACGTACTGGCGGATGTGCGGAAGCATGCGCGCGACCATCCTGATCTGGGATGATGACCAGCCGTCCGTGGCGACCGAATTCCCGATCCCCCAGGCAATGTGCGAACCACCGGGTCCGTCCAGGCGCACGTTCAAGCCCTTCTGTATGTCGAAACGCGCGTATGCCTCGTTGTAGGCGGGCGATGTCTTCAGCTCGCTTTCCGTGAACAGGTCGACAATGGGCGTGATTTTGCCGTCGGGGAGGCGCCGCAATCGCGGGAGATGCTCGTCGATCGGGTGGTAGGTCCGAAAGTATTCCTGTTCCAAGTCCGAGCGGTCTACTCCACGCTGGTAGCATTTCGAGAAGAAGATTTCGACCTTGCTCGTCGGATTCTCGCTCCCGAACGCGAGAATGTTGCCCGTAACCTCGAACGCTTCGTCGATGAGCCCGGAAGTCTCCGGCCAGCGGGCATCGTCGAGCACGGCTTCGTTGAGCGCGGTCACGGCGCGCCGGAACGCATCCCGTTGGGTCATTTCACACGCCCGCTCGCTGCGGCGTGGCACCGTGGCCGCTGGGTTCGGGTCCGCTCCAGTGCAAGGCGCGATAATGGATGCCGGCGAACGTAGGTCCGACCGGGGCAGGTCTGATGCCGACCGCTGCCCCTCTGGAGCCCATGGCAGCCGGCCCACCCTGGAGAACACGCAAGGCCCATGACCATCATTCGCGGTGCCGCCTCTCCCGCCACCCTCCATCAGTTGCGGTAAACAAAGCCTAGTCCGTCAACCCTATCGCTTCATCCTTCAATTGGAGGATGCCGGGGACGTTTCCTGGCACTCGTGCACCGCTGCGCACCGCGGTACTTCGCTTGCATTCCGGAACCTGCTTCTGCACGCCCCTCCAATTCGGTCATGGCGGAACCGGCCGAGATTGCGCCCCGGTGCTACGCGCTTGCGCAGATGTTTTCCTGGTCGGGTTCCCGACCAAGCGAACCCGCATTTCTGCCCCAACTGAAGTGGCCCGGCCGATCGCAACCGCGGCGAAGGGTCTATCTGCCCGGAGAATGCCAATGGTTTTGGCCGCCCAGCCCGACTAGGTCGGCCGGGCGAAACTTCAGCGTCTTGCGGGCCTCATTGATCCCCTCTGGGCCGCCCGACGCCGACGACACTCCGACCACGAGGATGCGCTGACAACCGTCATAGTGCACATTACGGTTGGCCATGATACGGAGTTTCAGAAGCAGGACGCTCAGGCGGTTCATGGAACGTGGCGAAGAACGGCGGATCGATCCCGGATAGCGCGACGCCGTGCGCGACATCCTCGCCCGGCTCAACGCGTCTCCCCGCCCGGACGACATGGACCTCCCTGGCTTCCGGCTTCACCCGCTCAAGGGAAATCTCGCCGGCTTCTGGGCCGTGACCGTACGCGCCAACCGGCGCATCGTCTTCCGCTTCGAGGACGGCCACGCGCTCGACGTCGACTATCTCGACTATCACTAGCGAGGCTAGACCGATGCTCATGCACGATCCGCCCCATCCCGGCGCATTCATCCGCCGCCAGTGCCTCGAGCCCCTCGGGCTTACGGTGACCGAGGCCGCCAAAGGACTCTCGGTCTCGCGCAACACGCTCTCGATGCTGCTCAACGGCCGCATCGGGATTTCTCCCGAGATGGCCATCCGTCTCTCGCAGGCGTTCGGCGGCAGCCCGGAAAGCTGGCTCCTGCAGCAGTTGCAGTACGATCTCTGGCACGCCCACCAGGACCGCGAAGAGGTTCCTGTCCGCCGTTTCGCCCCTGCCTGACCCCCGAGTCATGCCGCTTCTCCGCGACGAGATCCTGCGGTCCCCAATCCACGCGGACACTGACTCCCGGGAGGCAAACACCCCGGAACGAAGCGACGCGATCACGTTGTAGCCGGCAATACTCCCCCAGTAATATCCTGTGCGGAAATGCCACCGACACCGGCGCCGTCCATCGTCTCCGACCTGCCGCCGTCCCGGCGCAGCCGCTTCAACTCAATCTCGCGCGTCCTCTTCGACCGGCAGCGGATCGTCGACCGCGTCCACGGTCCCGGCCGCCTAGCCTGCCTGATCCAGTCGCTGGCTTCCCGAAAACACGCGGCCCTACCGAATCGGCCTAAACGATCACGGCAGCATTCGCCCGTCCGCGTAACCTCTATCGCGGTCATCGGCTTCCGTCTGCGACCCAGTCGTCGCGCTCGCGGTATTCCCGCAGTGCCTGAAGGGTGATCTGGGTCGCGGTCCACAGGAACAGGCCGGCCATCGCCGCCGCGACCGCCAAGTCGGGCCAGGCGGTGCCCGACGCCCACACGCCGCTCGCCGCCAGGATGACGGCGACATTGCCGATGGCGTCGTTACGGCTGCACAACCACACGCTCCGGACATTGGCCTCGCCGTGACGGAAGCGCAGGAGCAGGAGCACGCACGCAAGGTTGGCCCCCAGGGCCAAGAATCCGACCGCCCCCATGATTTCCGCGCGCGGCGTCCCGAGGACCAGCACCGCATAGACCGTGTCGCCGAACACCCACAGGCCCATCACGGCAAGGGTCAGCCCCTTGAGCAGGGCCGCCGCCGTACGCGCCTGTATCGACTTGCCGATGACGTAGAGGCTGATCCCGTACGTCAGCGAATCGCCGAGGAAGTCCAGCGCATCTGCCTGAAGCGCCTGCGAGCCCGCCACCATTCCGGCAACCATCTCGGTGCCAAACATGGCGGCATTGATGGCGATGACGGCCCACAGCACGCGCCGATAGGCGCGCGACATCCCGTCGAACTTGTGCTCCCGGCCACAACAGCTTGCGCTCATCGCCTGTTTCCGCATTGACCACGCCACGGTCCGGTGCAAACCTAATCCCTACAGCAGCTGTAGGTTCAAGGGGAAAAGCGCATGTCAACCACATCGACGATCGGTCGGGCCGCTAGGGCGGCCGGCTGCAAGGTGCAGACGATCCGCTATTACGAGCAGATCGGCCTCCTGCCCATTCCTGCCCGTTCGGAAGGCAACCAGCGGCTCTACGAGACTGAAGACATCCGCCGGCTACTTTTCATCCGGCGTGCTCGAGCCTTGGGATTCCCCCTCCCGGCTATCCGCGACCTGTTGAGTCTCTGTGACGTGCCCGAACAGTCCTGCGAGGCCGCAGACGCCATCGCCAAGGCGCAGCTCGAGGGAGTCGAGCGACGGATCGAATGGCTTCAGGAATTGCGCCACGAGCTCGAACGGATGATCGAGCAGTGCCGGGGCGGGAACATCGCCGATTGCCGGGTCATCGAGGTTCTGAGCCGTCATGCCGTCCGCGACACCGCCGACCATGCGGTGCCCGGCCCTGAGGCTTCGTCGCGCCTGTAGTGCGCAACGCGCGCCGCATGCCGCCGCGCGGTCTGGTAACAGGTTCCCTGACGGACCCCCTCATCCCCGGCTCTCGGCTGGGCAATACTTGCGCATTAAGCCTGTATAAGTTATATGAACATATAATGTTGGAGGCGCCCATGCACACCACGAACCTGCGCAAAGTCGGCGGTTCCGTCATGCTCGCTGTGCCCCCGGCACTTCTCGATCTCCTGAACCTCGGCGTAGGGGCCAAAGTGGGTATCGGTGTGGAAGACGGTCGCCTGATCGTTGAGCCGACGACACGTCCCAGATACACCCTCGAGGAGCTCCTGGCACAGTGTGACGATGCCGCCCCGCCTTCTGCCGAAGATCGCGCATGGCTCGATGCCAAGCCAGTCGGCAACGAACTCTTGTAGTGAAGCGAGGCGAAATCTGGCTGGTCAGCCTTGATCCTTCTGCCGGCCATGAACAGAGAGGCACGCGGCCCGTTCTGATTGTTTCACCCGCCGCCTTCAACGAACGGACCCGGACGCCCGTGGTCCTTCCTGTCACCAAAGGCGGGCGCTTCGCGCCTCGGCAAGGCTTCGCCGTTTCGCTCGAGAAAGCTGGAACCCGAACGCACGGTGTGATCCGCTGCGACCAGCCCCGCACCCTCGACCTCGCGGCCCGGCAGGGGCGCCCCCTAGAAGCCGTTCCCGCAACCATCATGGCCGAAGTGCTCGCTCGCCTGACCACGATCTTCGAATAACCGGCGACGCCTCGATAGTCGCGCTTTCGGTTCCTCAGGCGGCCATGGCCTCCCGGGCCAACGCTTCGGCTTCACCCGCGACGACCCCGGGCGGGTGGGCTAGCACGTGATCGGCGGCAAAACGGCCGCGGAACCACGTGTCCTGCCGGCGGGCGTAGCGGCGGGTCTCATTGACGGTGAGCTCGGCGGCTTCGTCTAGCGTGAGTTCCCCGCGGAGGTGCCGGGTCAGCGGGCGCAGACCGTGCGCCTTGCGGACGGGCGCATCCGCCGGCACGTCGAGCTGCACGAAGGCCCGCACCTCGTCCAGCGCCCCGGCAGCCAGCATGCCGCTCACCCGGGCCTCGATCGCTGCGCGAACCGCGTTCCGCGGCGGGCGGAGCAGGACCCGGCGGACGTCCAGGTCCGGCGGTGCCGGCGCCGACGCCTGCCACGAGGAGAGCGGCCGGCCGGTCGCGAGCCAGACTTCCCAGCCGCGAACGATGCGCTGCCGGTCACCCGGTTCCAGACGCCCGGCCAGGACCGGATCGACCTTGCGAAGTTCGTCGTGCAGCGCCGCCGGGCCGATGGCATCCAGCCGCCGAACCGCATCCCGACGGACCGAGGGCGGCACGCACGGGATCGGCGAGAACCCCCGGAGCAGGGCCTCCAGGTAGAGCCCGCTTCCCCCGACCAGGACGGACGGACGCCCGGCCGCATGCCCTTCCGCCACGGCGTCCAGAGCCAGGCTTCGCCAGCGCCCGGCGGAACAGCGGTCGACGGGCCCGAGAATGCCGTACAGGCGGTGCGGCAGCCGGCGCTCGGTGGCCACCGTCGGGCGCGCCGTGAGGATTCGAAAGGCACCGTAAAGCTGCACGCTGTCCGCGTTGACGACCTGCCCGCCGAGGCGTCGGGCGAGCGCTTCCGCGAGCGCCGATTTGCCGGAGGCGGTGGGGCCGGCCACCACGACCACCCGTGGCCGTCCGGCCGCCACGGGTTCGGAGGGAGGTTCCGGCCGGATCAGCTCTCGGCGGTGCGCAGCGCGACGAACAGGTTGCTGCCCTCGCGATTGACGAGCAGCAGGATCGACGTCTGCCCTTCCTGCTGCAGGCGGTCCACCTCCTCGACAGCCGCCGCCGGTGTGCGCACCGGCTTCCGCCCGACCTCCACGATGACATCGCCCACCTGCATACCCTTGGCGGCGGCATCCGATTCGGGCGCAACACCGGTGACGACCACGCCGTGCACGTCATCGCCGATGGTCAGGCGCGAGCGCTCGTCCGGGGTCAGCGTCGCGAGTGTGAGCCCCAGGGTCTCGCCGCTGGCGGGTTCGATGTCGTCGGCACTTGCCAGGGCCGCCTCGGCCTTCTCGAGCTCGCCCAGCGTGACCCAGACTGTCTCCATCCTGCCGTCGCGCCAGAGGTCGATCTCGATCTCGCTGCCGACTTCGGCTCCGGCCACCATGCGTGGGAGATCGCGCACCGTGGGGATATCGGTGCCATCGAACTTCAGAAGGACATCACCCGGCTGGACCCCGGCCTGGTCGGCCGGACTGTCGGGAAACACCACGGCCACCAGGGCCCCGGCGGGCTTCTCGAGGCGCAGCGATTCCGCGATGTCCTCACCGACTCCCTGGATCTGCACGCCCAGCCAGCCCCGGCGGGTGCGGCCGAGCTCGCGGATCTGGGCGACGACGTTCTTGGCAATGGAGGATGGCACCGCAAAGCCGATGCCCACCGATCCCCCGGCCCCGCCCGGCGGCGAATAGATCGACGTGTTGACGCCGATGACCTCGCCGTCGAGGTTGAACAAGGGTCCGCCAGAGTTCCCGCGGTTGATGGCCGCGTCCGTCTGGATGTAGGAGTCGAAGGGCCCGGAGCGGATGTCGCGCGCCAGCGCCGAGATCACGCCGACCGTCAGCGTGCTGCTGAGACCGAACGGGTTGCCGATCGCAAAGACCCAGTTGCCCATTCTCGCCGCATCCGAATCGCCCCATTCGACGATCGGCAGCGGCTCGTCGGGTTCGATCTTGATGAGCGCCAGGTCGGTCTTCGGATCCGTGCCCTTCACCTCGGCGGTATAGGTCTTGCCGTCGTGCAGGGTCACGGCGATCTCGTCGGCGTCCTCAATCACGTGATGGTTGGTGACGATGTAGCCGTCGGCCTCGATCAGGAACCCGGACCCGCCGCCAAAACTCCGCGGCGGCCGCGGGCTGGGCGACTGCTGCGGACCGCGCTCGAAGAAGTCGCGGAAGAAGTCACGGAACGGCGAATTCGGCGGAAAGGCGTCCGGGGGCAGCGGAAACTGCGGCCGCTGACCGCTGGCGGTCCGCATCACCGTCGCAATACTCACGACCGACGGGAGCAGCCGCTCCGTGAGGTCCGCGAAGTCGGGAAGCGCTGTCTCGGCCGCGTGCACGCGGGTGGACGAGGCGCCTGCCAGCACGGCCACGAAACAGAACGCAACGATCGCGCGGTAAACGAAGGACGGGCGGATCATGGGGTACCTCCGGCCAAGAGCGGGATGCCTTATCCCCGGATGAGCCATATCACGACCAAGCCGCTGCCAGCGCCCACAATACCCGCCGCGCGCACGGCGGCGGCCGGCATTTCGAGCGATCGCCGCAGCACGTTGCGCATGCCGTCCGGGAACAGCGCATATAGTGCGCCTTCGATCACCAGCACAAGCCCGAGCGCAGCCCACAGATCATCCAATTGGAGCCGTCCGTCCTATTCGGGAGGCGCGACCGCGTCCGTTCCGAAGAACTGGAAGAATTGGCTCTTGGGCGAAAGCACCATCGTCGTGTCGTCGGCGGTCAGCGCGTTCTGGTACGCCTGCATCGAGCGGTAGAAGGCAAAGAACTCCGGATCCTGCCCGAACGCGCTGGCAAAGATGCGGTTCTTCTCGGCTTCGCCCTGCCCCCGCAACACCTCCGCGTCGCGTTCGGCTTCCGCCAGAATCACCGTCTTGTCGCGATCGGCGGCAGCCCGCACGCGCCGGGCCTCTTCCTCGCCTTCGGCGCGAATCTGCGCAGCTTCCTGCTGGCGCTCGGTCTGCATGCGGCGGTAGATCGCCTCCGAGTTCTCGTTGGGAAGATCCGCCCGGCGGACCCTCACGTCCTCGATGTGAAGCCCGAACGGGCGGGCTTCCCGACGCACGCCATCGGCCACCGATGCCATCAGCGCAGCGCGCTTTTCGGAGATCACCGACTGTAGCGGCACTTCGCCGAGCACCTGTCGGAGACTGTCGTTGATGATCGAGCCGAGCCGGGTGCGCAGCGCCAGCTCGAAACGAATCGTCTGGAAAAAGAGCAGCGGATCGACGATCCGGTACCGGGCAAACGCATCGACGATCAGGCGCTTCTGGTCAGAGGAAATGATTTCCTCGACCGGATTGTCAAACAGCAGAATGCGTCGGTCGAAGACGGTAACGTTCTGGATGAATGGGATCTTGAACTGCAGCCCCGGCTCCCGAACCACGCGCCTCGGCTCGCCGAACTGAAGCACGATGGCCTGCTCGCGCTCGTCGACGATGAAGAAGCTCTCGTAAGCCGCAACAGCTGCAACGGCGGCAAGCGCGCCCAGCGCAATGCCGGCAATCCGCGACATCAGTTGGCGCTCCCTTCAAGCGCCCGGCGACGGAGTTCCGGGAGCGGCAGGTAGGGCACCACCCCTCCTCCCGCGTCGTCGACGATCACCTTGTTCATGTTGCTCATCAGCCCTTCCATCGTCTCGAGATAGATCCGCTGGCGGGTCACATCCTTGGCCTGCTCGTATTCCTTGTACACCGAGATGAAGCGCTGGGCGGCACCGTCCGCCTCGGCGATCACACGCTGCCGGTAAGCTTCCGCGCCCTCACGAATTTGTGCTGCCTCACCCTTGGCTTCCGGTACGATCCGGTTGGCGTACGCTTGCGCCTCGTTCACCAACCGTTCCTGGTCGGCGCGCGCGCGCTGGACGTCCCGGTAGTCGTCGATCACCTGCGGCGGCGGATCCGCGCGCTGGAGCAGCAGCGCAGTGACCGCGATTCCGGTCTTGTACTGATCAAGGATCTCCTGCAGCAGAACCTGCGCTTCCTGACGGACCTGGTCGCGTCCCTCGGCCAGCGCGAACTCGATCGGTGTCCGGCCCATGATCTCACGCATTACGCTTTCGGCGCTGTCGCGGACATTCTGATCCGGATTCCGGAGATTGAAGACGAAGTCGCCGGCGTTCCCAATCACCCACTGGACGACGAAGTTGACATCGATGATGTTCTCGTCGCCGGTCAGCATGAGGCTCTCGTCATCGATGTTCCGGGCGCCGCTGCCGCCACTGCGAAAACCAATCTCGACGTTCCGGGTCCGCGTTACGGGGACCACGATCGCTTCCTCGATCGGCCGGGGCAGCACGTAGTTCAGGCCGGGCTGGGTGGTCGTGACGTACTCGCCGAAGCGAAGCACGACACCCTGCTCCTGCGGGCCAACCGTGTAGAAGCCGCTCGCGAGCCAAAGACCGGCCACGATCGCGATGCCAAGCAGGATGAATTTCTTGCCGCCCGGGATGAACGACTGGAAAAACTTCCGCGCAGCTTTGGCCGCATCCCCCAGGGGATTCTGCGGCGGGCCGCCGGAGAGGGGGCTTCCGGGCCCGCTCCCCCAGCCGCCGGACCCGCGGTCCGACCCCCAGGGGCCATTCTGATTATTCCAGGACATGCATGAACTCAGCCGGCTGCGGTCGAAGGTCCCCGCGCCTTATCCGCAGTTTATATACGGAGCCTCCCATGCTCCGGCAACCTGCGGCAGGTGCGGGACCGAACAGGATGCGATACTGACGTCCCCGCCTCCGCACCAAGGTGTCGATCGCGCCGAAGCCCTCCAATGCTTGCCTGCGGTCGCTGCGGGCGGCGCCGGAGCGTGTGACAGGCTTGGACCAAGCCAACTTCGGTGTCCTGATCCTGAAATGTTCAGGCTTCCAACATAGTGATTTATTGAGGAAAAGGCAGACGCATGACTTGCGTATCTTCTCACCGGGAGATTCCGGCCCGGCCTGACGTCGCGACTGGTCCGCAAGAGGGGCGGCTACCCAGGAGGCGGTGAAGCTGATTTGCCTAGTGTCATGCAGGTTTCTACGTGCAGCAGCCAAAACTGAAGAATGGCCAGCGGCTCTGGCGGATCACCTCTCGTTCCGAGGACGGCGACGCCTACGATGTCGACCTGACCAATTACCACTAGCAGGAGTCGGAACCATGGCGATGAGCGAACCTCCGCATCCCGGGCGCGGCATTCGCGTGAACTGTCTGGATCCGCTCGGCCTGAACGTGACCGAAGCAGCGCAGGTGCTCGGTGTCGCCCGCCACACCCTCTCATGGGTGCTCGACGGGCACGCGGGAATTTCCCCGGAAGTGGCGCTTCGGCTGGAAAAGGCAGGCTGGTCCAATGCCACGTTCTGGCTGCGGCGCCAGACCACACATGATCTCGTTCAGGCGCGCACGGACTAGGACCGAATTCAAGTCCTGCGATCCTGGCCGCAACCCATCGCATGAACATCCAGAAGTTGTCTCTTGGTGCCTCGAACTCGAATTGATCGAATTGTGTCCGTGTTCGCTCAGCTCACCCGCTACGACCCTGGATGATCGGAAAACTGCGGGACGCCTTCGGCGCGGGCTGCAGCGCGCAATTGACTGTCCAAAGTCACTAACGGACAGCTTTCGTGAACAGCGAGAGCCAAGTAGCTGCCGTCGTACGCGGAGAGTGCGTGGACACGAGCGAGTTGCAGGACGTGACCGTCTTCCATTTCGTCAGGACACTCGATGGGTAGCCTCCGGATCCGCGCCATCGACGCGTCGGCATATCCGGGAGTCACTCGTTTGCGGCGCTCGGCTATTCGCAAGAGGTTTCTCACCTCATGCCAAAACAGATTGGGCACCATGGCAGTTTCGTTGGCCAGCCGATCTAGTGCCACGTCAGCGAGTGCTGCATCTTCGTCCGGCAAGAGCCAAGCACCCGCGATAGAGGCATCCATCACGAACGTCATCAGTAACTGTGCCCCTCGTGGCGCCAAGCCAAAATCTCATTCGTCGTGACCGGTTTCTGCTTGGCACGTTCCCGGCGCAGGATCTCCCGCACATTCTCGTATCGCTCACCAACTATTCGCGTAACGCGGGCGATCGGCACTGAACCACGGCAAATGATCAGGTCTTCGCCGTCCTCGACACGAGCCAACAATGCAGACAGGTGGGTCTTCGCCTCACCTACTTTCACCCGACGCGTCATGCAGCTAGGCCCTCCGTTGCATCGGTGGCAGCAACCGGACTCAACCGCCCCTGCCATCCTCGACTTGTCACTACACGCTATGCTCGGCAGTCAGGTTGGTCAACTGGTTGGTTCGATGACGCAGAGCCTTGTCAGCCGGAGGCTACCCCAGGCAAGAACTCGCGCCGGGGGGGTGGAATTGCGCATCCACAGGACAATGCTGTTCATATACCCTAGCCGTTGCTCGCTTTGAATCGCGCCAACCAGGCTTTGGTCTGCCCACCATCATGATGGCGCCGTAAATGCACTCGGCTCGGACCGCGGGTAGGCATCCATCGCTACGCGCAGGGTAATCGGCGCTGCACTCAGTCGATCGCGATGGACCAAGGACCAGCTAAGCCCATGAAACCACGCCGTCCGTAGCTCCGATAGCACAGTGTTGCAATTTTGTGACTCATGCTGCAGGATTGCCTAGGAGGGAGGTCGTTACCCTTGGCATTTTTGTCCAATAGGGTAATTTTTCCGTCTCATTCCGACAGGGTTTCGCCGTTTGCAAGCGGCGGGTTCCCATGTCGGCAGTCTTTTGTCGGCCCAGGACCTCAGAAGGGTTTGTGGCCGTTGGGTTTCGGGAGGGCCGGAGCGCCGCCTCGGGGCCAGTTAGCAGGGCCGCCTGCGGTCCCGCGGTTAACCACAGGGGAACATCCTTATGGCACAGATTCTTCGTCGGGTAGCGGTGTCAGGCCTTGGCCTCACGCTAGCTGCCTTCTTCGCATTTGCGGGAACCGCGCAGGCGCAGGGTGAGGTCACCGTCGGCGGCGCTGTCGAGGTCGTCGGCGGCACTTCCGACCACGCTGATGGTCAGGACGGCTTTGACCGCGGCCTGTTCAGCCGGATCAACGTGAACTACTCCAACACACTCGACAATGGCCTAGTAATCTCCGGCAACATTGCGTACCTGCTGAACCAGCGCGGTGCCAACGCCCAGCCGACCGTCGCCACTGACGACATCAACGAGATGATGATGGACGACGGCATGATGATGGGCGACATGGACATTGACGTGTCCAAAACCCAGAACCGGCAGAATTACGCTCCTGACATCCTCGCCATCAGCGTCGGCGGCGGCTTTGGTACGGTCACCATGGGTCATCACGCGATGGCGGCGTGCGCGACACTTCCGCGTCCGATCGCATTTGTGCCCGGCGGTGTCAACGCGACTTGGTACACTTTGTTCTTCGGTGTCGGTAGCAACAACGTCACGCACTCGGAAGTCAATTACTGTGGGACGCCCACCGGCATTTCCTACTCCACCCCCTCGATGGGCGGTTTGAGCGCGATGATCAGTTACGCTCCCAACATGGACGCCGACCAGACCGGAAGCTTGTCCAACGCCAGCAGCGACGGTGAGGACTACCTCAATGCCGCGGTTACGTTCGGATCCGACATGGGCGGGATGAACATCAACGTCGGTGCTGCGTTCCAGACGGCAGCGGACGACTACGTCGACTCCGTGACGATCGCTGCCAGCGCCGGAATGGGCGGAGCGACCGTCGGGTTCTCCTGGTACGACAACGGTGATAACCCGGATGGTACCTACCGAAGCGGCACGACCGGTTGGACCGTTGGCGCGAAGTACTCGCTCGGTGCCATCACGCCCGGAATTACCTACAGCAGCCTCGAATGCGACAGTTGCGACGATCAGAACGAGGAAACCGCCTTGGTCGTCGGCGCGAGCTACGCTGTTGGTGGCGGGCTCGGTGTGTTCGTCGAATACCTAGGCCTTGAACGGACACAGGACGGCGTATCCGACGATGAAACGCTCCTGATGTCAGGCGTCACCCTCGGCTTCTGACCTGTTCCAGGAGCGCCGTCCTTGGGCGGCGTCTCATTGAGACATTTGGCGGCGGTCTTCGGGCCGCCGCTTTTTTTATGTGCCGAGCGTGACCAACGGCTTGGAGGTGCAAACCCGATTTCCAGCTTGATGGCCGTGAAGGATCAGCGAAGCGTACTGTCGTCATTGCGTGGCGGGGTCTGAGGGAAGCGCCGAGCTATGCCGCGACCTGACGCGCAAATTCCTACAAACCGTTCACCGGATGTCCAAGTTGTACGCGCCCTGGGCGCCACCTAATGCATTGCGCCAGCGCATAGGGTCGTCAACCGGTCTTACTTGAGGTCGACGCTCACGAGTTCCCATGTAAGCAGGGACGCAGCCCCATATCCATTCTTCGAAGTGCGGCTCCAGGTGCCCTTGATTACTTGCCGTATCTCTGGTGCAAACCAAGCCATTTCCGTATGACTTTCATACTGCGTTCTGACGATTTCGACCCGGCACGCCATGAACGTTCCCGCTGGCACCTTAACCTCCTCGTACGCTTTGACTTCATAGTCTGTCCAATCTGGTCCTGAAAAGTCCGGCCGTACCGCGTAGTCCGACCAACGAGCCTTCCAACGCCATGCGTTGCCGACCTGCAGGGGCCAAGCAAACATTCCGGTGTGTGGCGTCTTTTGGGCCAGCAGCTCCCCGTCCTTGAGGCGGCCGATCCAGTCGAATGATCGCGCATCAAAGAGATTGCCATTCGCTCCATCGCATGGACCGCCCAGTTCCTCATGCGGGGGCGAGTATTCCGTGCGATGGACCAACAGACTGTTGCGTTCCATCTCTTCGACGATCGTATGCGTGGCGTGCCGGAAGATGCCGTTCGGCCCTTGTTCCGTTACTACGAACACAGAGCCGACGGTGTTGACTGCGGACGCAGCGGTCGAAGGTGCGGCGGCCGTCACCGCCATATTCATTGCATCTGTCGAAATCGTCGCCTGGTTGCACCCTGCGTGCGCCGCCGCTAGGCCAACCACGGAAGCGATTTTGCAAACGCTCCCCTAACGGAGCAGGAAAATCGATGAATTGATCATGACCGGCACAGTGGCCCACCACTGCCTTCTAATGAAAGGTTGGTAAGCCCCTATGCGGGTCGCGAGACACGCCAAAGGTGCACTTAACTACTCATTCCGAAAGAAGGGCGGCGGCCTCTGGGTCGCCGCCCCGCCACTACCAATAGTTTGGACCGCGATGCCAGAAGCGATCCGACTTCCTCAGAAGTCCAGTCGCAGACCACCAATCAGGAGTGTGTCTTCGTCGCTGGCACTGGTGCGGCCGTCTTTCTCAATCTTCATGTATTCCAAGAACCCGAGCATGCCTCCGCCTACGGCGTAGCTCGCCCCGATCACAAGACCCGATTCCTGAGCAAATTTGGCGTCCGCGGCGTCGTACTCCTCGACCGCGTAGACGATCCCTGGGGTCAACGGCCCCAAAGAGTACTTGGCGCCGAGCGTGTAACCAGTTGAGTCTGAGTGGTCGTGGTTGAAGTAACTGGCACCGACGGTGATACCACCGAGCCCGATCGTGCCCGCTACAGTCATCGTCTCGACTCCGTCGGCCCCCGATGAGTTGTTGAGCCCGGCGCCGAGCGATATGTCCGCTCCACCCATCGAACTCGACCAAGAAGCGGCAGCGTTAATCAGATCCTCTGAGACCTTATCGTTGTTCTTGACAGCATCCTTGAGGCTAAGTGCCTGGTTCGCATTCGCATTGGGCGCGTAGGTGACCATCGCTTTGAGTCCGCCCATTGCCGGAGACGCATAGGAAACGCTTTCGGGAGTAGCGCAGTACTGCGGTTCCTGCAAAAGGAGATTCTCGTAGGCAATGCCGGCGAACTGCAGGTGATGAGTCCAGTTCAGCGTCTGCGTGAAAGCCACGGGCCGTGGCATCAGCGAACACGTGGCGCCCGGGTGTGCGCCAACGCTGATGGTGCCGAAGCCTCCACCGATGGTCATGAACAGAACGTCCGGTGCTCCACCGAGATCTGTCCTGGGAAGTACCAGTTTGCCAGCATTGTTGGTGTTGCTTGGGTCATCAATGTCGACGTATGTGGGCGAATTACGGCCATTCAAGCCGTACGAAATGCGGGCCGCGATCTGCAAACCACTGTCCAGCGTTTTGTCGTAGTTCACGTTGATCCGACTGAAAATCGTTCGGTCCATGCCGTCGACACCGTCCGCGTGATCAGAGGATCCGAAGAGAACTTCGACCGTGCCGCCAACGGTTACCGCATGCTGCTCCGCCGTGTGCATGTTGACCGTCATCGGCTCGGTGTCAGCCATGGGGGCTGTCTCTTGCGCGCTTGCGGTTCCCGCGAGTACGGAGCGGAATCGGCATGAACCTCGTTGCAGCCCACGACGCTAGTAACAAGGATTTGATGCCCCGATTTCGGGGTTTTTATGCGTTACCCTTTTGATCAAAAAGATAAACTTCGAATATCTGCTTATCTGGCTACTCGTCCAATTCGCGGACGGCGTGACTAAAGTGGACCTTCATTCTGCCCCACCGACCTAGAAACCAGCGCATCCATGGCCTGATGGCGGGGCATTTGGGCGGGGACTCCGATGATCTCGCCATTAGCGCAATTCGTGCAATCCGCGCGGTCCGCGCGACCCATGACAGGGTAGGTGCGCCCTGCTACTTGGAGAATCGCTCTCAATAGCTGGAGATGCCCTCACTCATGAGGAAGCACGGGTTACCTTGTTCTGCACCTCTTGCAGAGACTGGCGGGGTTTCTGGAGGGGACGGGAGGAGCCCGGGAACCGCCGAACGTCTGCGCCTCCTTGACAGGCGCGGGTGGCGTGCTCGCCCCATGCTTCCATGAGCACTCTCCGCCGCTCAAGCAAGTCTGTCCGCGAGTAAGCACGCCGCACCTTGCTCTTCACCGCGTGGCCCAATGCGCGCTCCACGATCTGCGCATCCGTTCCCTTCTCAGTCGCCCAGTCGTCGAGCGCGCTCCGAAACCCGTGCAATGTCCCGTTCAGGCCGAGGCGCTGCAGGAATCTCGACAGCGAGTACGGCGAAATTGGCTTCATCGCAACACGATTGCCGATGTGCGCCGGGTACATGAACACGTGCTCGCCTGTGTTCTCCTTGCTGAAGCTCAGCTCGCGTGCTCGCCGCAATACGTCCATCGCGGCACTCGACAGCGGGACCTTGTGTGCCTTCGTCTTTTTCTTCATGCGATGAGCGTCGATCGTCAAAACGCGCGTCGGTCCATCAATGTCACGCCAGCGGATGCCCACGAGTTCCTGCCGCCTCAGACCCGTCAGAATCGTCATCTCGAATGCGAGGGCCAGCATCCTGTCACTTGGCGTCACCCTCCTGACGTGGTTCTCGAACATCCGAGCCCTTGCTACTGCCTCCGAAACGTCTTCGTGGCTCATCGCTTCATGGTGTCGTTCTTCACGTTCGATCCTGGGCAACAGGTCCTCTACGCCGTCCGTTGGAAGGTCTTTCCGAAAATCATGGGCCCGTACCCAGCGAAACGTGCCACGGAGCACCCGCAACAGGTCTCGTCCCACCCGCCGGTACTCCACCCAGGCAGGTTTCACCGCGGCGGCAAGGTCAGACCGCCTCACCTGATCGACGCGCCGCGCGCCTAACCCCGGCAATACGTACTTCGCAAGGCTTGCCCGGTATGCGCGTTCCGTGTTGCGACCTACCCAGGAAGGGCCAAACTCCTTGAAGAATTCCTCCACGGCCTCCGCGACGGTTGGCACTTCCGCTCGTACCAGCAATGGATTCTTGCCGTGTCGCGCCATCCGTCGATGAGCAGCCGCCTTGACTTTCACTTCTTCCAATCGGAAGGCAGGCCACGAGCCAAGCCCCAGTTCAATGCGCTTGCCGGTTCCGGCAACGCGCAACCGCTGACCAAACGAGACCTTCCTAGTCTCAGATACGTCCACGAACAGCCCGGTCCCGTCGCCAACGTAGTGCCGGCCAGGCTCCAGGCGTCCCAAGCCGCTTTCCGTCAATCGCCTGGCCCGGCTCACCGCCTCCGTCAACAGCATCTTGAGCATGGCCGGGTCGTCCGGCAGAGCACTTACGTCCGCAGCATTTCGCAAGGAATTGTCGCCACGGACCAGAAGCGTTCCAGAGGCGTTCCACCGAATGACCGCTTCCACCAAGAGCATCTTGAGCATGGCCGGCTCATCCGGCAATGCGTCCACATCCGCGGCATTTCGCAACCACTGATCACCGTAGATCAGGTACGTCTCAATGCCGCTCCCACGGCTCACCGCCTCCACCAAGAGCATCTTCAGCGCCACCGGTTCGTCCGGCAATGCATCCACGTCTGCAGCCGTCCGCAAGTCTCTGACTGACGGCAGTCGCTGACGCCGAGTCATCACGCAACCCTCATCCCCGGCACCTCCAGCAGGCAATGCTCGTCCCCCGGTGGATGCGCGAAGTCCATCCACTGAAGCAGATCGCAAGACCGGCACGCCTCCGATCACTCGCGCGGCCGAATCTCCTGCGAAACCACATTTGCTGCCAAGGAATGCATACGCCTGTAAGGACCTCGGTCAGCGCTCGCCAGCAGCAGTTACCCGTTGGGCGGGCGGCCAGTCAACGCAGGACCTTCGGGTCACACAGCCATCCGACGACATCCAGCGCCCGTGCTATGCAACATCATTCGATCCACCGGAAAAATCGGGTGCCATAAAGGCAACAGCGCGGCGCGCTCCGTGCCCTACGCTTGGAGGTGTTCCTGCCGAGGCCGGTTCGCATGACCTAAACGCAGTCGACCCGTCGTGCGTCCTGCGAAGCAGCGCTTTGTATGCGCGGCCGACACATCGCGCCACGGCTCTTCCGGATGCCGCCTCTCGCCACTATCGTGAGGCCGCCGCGCGCAGCCAACCAAAGACTTGCGATCCAGTTCCAACCGGTCGCTGCCACTGTCGTCGGCGAAGCCGGTCAGGAACGGCCGTCGCGTGTGCTTTCCAAATTCCGACCCTACAATGGGCCCTTCCCAACTCCGGGCCAAGATACGATGCAGCTCACCGGTGCAGAAATCATTGTGCGCGCGCTCGCCGACCTCGGCGTGGAGGTCGTGTTCGGGTACCCGGGCGGCGCCGTCCTGCCGATCTACGACGCGATCTTCCGGCAAAACCGGGTGCGCCACATCCTCGTGCGGCACGAGCAGGCAGCCGTGCACATGGCGGAAGGGTATGCCCGTTCGACCGGCCGCGTGGGGGTCGTTCTCGTGACCTCCGGACCCGGTGCCACGAACACGGTCACCGGGCTTACGGATGCGCTGATGGACAGTGTCCCGGTGCTCTGCCTGACGGGCCAGGTCCCCACCCACCTGATCGGCAACGACGCCTTCCAGGAAGCGGACACGGTCGGCATCACGCGCTCGTGCACCAAGCACAACTACCTGATCAAGGACGTCCGCCAGCTGGTGCCGGTAATCGCCGAGGCCTACACGGTCGCGGCCAAGGGGCGGCCCGGCCCCGTGGTCGTCGATCTCCCGAAGGACGTCCAGAACGCGGAGCTCGAGTACGTCGCTCCTGTGCAGGACAGCGAGCGCTACCGGCCTAGGGAGACGCCGCCCGCCCCCCAGGTCAAGGCAGCGCTGGACCTCATCCTTCGAGCCAAGCGACCGATCATCTACGCCGGCGGCGGCGTGGTGAACTCGGGTCCGTCCGCCTGCCGGGCACTCACGCGGCTGGTGCGCGAAACCGGGTTCCCGGTGACCACGACGCTCATGGGCCTCGGCTCCGTGCCGGCCAGCGAACCCAACTTCCTCGGGATGCTCGGCATGCACGGCACCTACGAAGCCAACATGGCCATGCACGAGTGCGACGTGATGCTCAACGTGGGGGCGCGCTTTGACGACCGGGTCACCGGCCGGCTCGACGCGTTCTCGCCAGGATCCAAGAAGATCCACATCGACATCGACCCCTCAAGCATCAACAAGAACGTCGCGGTCGACGTGCCGGTCCAGGGCGACGCAGGCCGCTCGATCAACGCCCTGCGGCGCGGCTGGAAGGCCAACGGCCGCAATGCCCACGGCAACGGCATCGGTGCCTGGTGGAAGACCATCAAGGGCTGGCAGGCGCGCAACTGCCTCGAGTACGAGAACTCCAGCGAACGCATCAAGCCGCAGTACGCTCTCGAGCGGCTGGCGGCGGCGCTCACCGGCCGCGACGCCTACGTCACGACCGAAGTCGGGCAGCACCAGATGTGGGCGGCGCAGTTCCTTCGCTTCGAGCGACCCCAGCGCTGGATGACGTCGGGCGGGCTCGGCACCATGGGATACGGCTTCCCGGCCGCGGTCGGCACCCAAGTCGCTGATCTCGAGCGGCTGGTGATCTGCGTTGCGGGCGAAGCGTCGTTCATGATGAATCTGCAGGAACTCTCCACGGTCCAGCAGTACCGGCTGCCGGTCAAGATCTTCATCGTCAACAACGAGTACCTCGGGATGGTGCGCCAGTGGCAGGAGTTCTTTCACGGGAGCCGCTACGCCGAGAGCTACTCGGACGCGCTCCCGGACTTCGTCGAACTTGCCGAGTCGTTCGGCATCAAGGGGCTCCGCGCCGAACGTCCGGACACGATTGATGACCTGATCGCCGAGATGATCGACCACGACGGACCCGTGCTGGCCGACATCCGGGTCGAGAAGAGCGAAAACGTGTTTCCGATGATCCCGGCCGGCGCGGCGCACAACGAGATGCGCCTTTCGGCAGATGACGAGGACGGCGCCGAGCACACCGACGAGGGTCTGCTGCTGGTCTAGCAGGCTGCCGAAAGACTTCCTGCCTTCGGTTTGGGCCCGGGAGACAAGCTGAGTGCAGACTAGGGTGTCGCACCCAGCCCTCGCGGGACACGGAAACTGAGTCGTCGGAGGGCTGAGAACCATGTCGTTGACCCGCGACTTCAAGGAAACCGTACGTGCGCGAATCGAGCGCGATCCGACATTTCGCGAGATGCTGCTGGAGGAGGGCGTGGAGTGCCTGCTTGCCGGTGAAGTGGAAACCGGGAAGTCAATGTTGCGCGACTATGTCAATGCGACCGTCGGATTCCAGGAACTCGCTGGGCTGACGAACAAGTCATCGAAGAGTCTGATGCGCATGCTCGGGCCGCACGGCAACCCGCAGGCACGCAACCTTTTCCAGATCATTGGCTGTCTGCAGAAGCGCGAGGGGCTACAGCTCAAGGTCCAAACTGTCCGCCCGAGATAAAACGAACGGTCTTGGTTGAGGACCTGAGAACCCTGCACCTCAACTCGCACGCTGCGGTCGATGGCCGCGTCACTAGGACCGACAACCGGCGCCGGACCCGGGTCATCGGACGCACGACGCACGATATGGGCTACCGGACGAGCTGATGCATCCGCACGCGGATCGAGGAGATCTTCGGTTCGGTCAGGGTTCAGGGCGTTCAACGACACACCCGGGGGCGCTGCCGGGCCGAGGCATCGTTCGTATTGGCCCTCGCCTACAATCTCATCCCATCGCCTAGGTTGCTGGCGGACGCTCCACCATGACACCGGGTCACGCGTGCGCCCTGATCGGCACCTAACGGATCGTCGAAGTCGATCTATGGGATCGCGAGTCCCTCGACCTCGTCGAACCGGCATACAGAAGCCAATGCGTGCCGGCGGCCATTTCCTTCGGTGCGTTCGCTTGCGGTGAGCGCGAGGTCGATGGACGAGCGGTCCACAAAGTCGGCGGTCAATGTGGTCGTGCCCGAGACCAGCCGGGGCAGGGTTGCGGGACCGACGCGCCCCTGGACTATCCGTTCCCGTGTGGTTGGGGCAGGCCCTTGAATGGATCGTGCGCCGGAACCTGCAATGGCGCGAAATGGCGCAGGTTTCGGGTAAGGACGACGAGGTTGCGGTTGGCGGCGGTCGCTGCGATGGCAACGTCGGCGAAACCTGGCGCATGGCCGGCTGCGCGTGCGCGATCGGTCAAGGCACCCGCGACACGAGCCGCTGCAATATCGAAGGCCAGCACCCGGTCTGCATAGAGGTGTAGCACCACCTCGAGCCAACGTTCGAGTCTCTCGGCCTTGGAAACCGAGCCGGTGCGCCGCAACTTGGCGATTCCGTCGCTGATTTCGGCGACGGTCACCGCAGAAAGGAACAGTTCGTCGGCGTGGGCGTCCATCCATGCGACCAGGGACGCAGATCGCTCCTTCCGGCCGGGGGCCCCGGCCAACAGGACGTTGGTATCTGCGAGGTACACCGGTTACAACGCCGCGTTGCGCGGCGGGCTCGCATCGCGCGGCGGCAGGTCTCCGTCGTCCAGCGGTGCAGAGGCGAGCAGCCTGCCGAAGGAGGGGACGTCACGCAGCCGGTTCCATTCGTCGATCCCGAGAATGACGGCGCGGGGCTTTCCGTGGCGGGTGATAACGGCGGACTGTCCGTGGGCGGCATCTTCGACGAGGGCCGACAACTTGGCCTTGGCATCGCGCAATTGCACTTGTTTCATTGGCGCCTCCAAAAAGAACCACTGTAGTCTATTCTAGTGAAGGCGGCAGATGGGGCAATGCTGCAAGGCCGTTGCAGCGCCTTGCGACGGTCCATACCTGACCATTGAAGATCATGGATACGGCACGTTCGCCCTAGGGTGCGTGCAGGGGAGCCTCGACTGTGAGTACTCCCGCCGCGTTATCTTCTTTAGCTGGCAGGGATTTGACGAAATGGACGAGGTCTGTGGCGACGGGTCAGTGGAACTGAAGGATGACGGCTTCTTCGACATCGAATTCCGCTTTCATGACAGCGACTAGGCAACCCTCAAAGCACGAAAATGGTGAGTTCTTCGGCAGCCTGCCAAGTCATTCGATCTTGGCCAAGCGCCTTGCCACCGGGGCGAACGACCGCCGATGGTGCGGGGTGACTCCCAGCCGCTCCAGCGCCTCGGCATGCTCGGGCGTACCGTAGCCCGCGTTCCGCTCCCAGCGGTAGCCCGGGAAGTCCGCAGCCAGGGTGGCCATCAGCCGATCGCGCTCGACCTTCGCGACAATCGACGCGGCCGCAATGCTGAGGCTTCGCGCGTCGCCGCGTGTCACGGCCGTGGCCGGGCAGGGTAGATCCGGCAACCGGTTGCCATCGACAAGTGCGCATTCCGGCGCACGCGCCAGCGCCGCGACCGCCCGTCGCATCGCCAGGAGCGTGGCGTTGAGGATGTTCAGCCGGTCGATCTCACAGACCGAGGCCTGCCCTGTCCCGATCTCGGCGTGCGCCTCGATCTCACACCGGAGCCGCGCCCGCGCTGCCGCGGTCAGGCGTTTCGAATCGTCAACTCCGGCCGCGTCCCAGTCTCGGTCCAGAATGACCGCCGCGGCCACGACGGGTCCCGCCCAGGGACCGCGCCCCACCTCGTCCACGCCACACACGCGGAGGCACCCGCATGCCGCTTCCAGCGCAAAGTCAGCCATTTGGTCCCCGATTGCACTCGCGAAAAAATCCTCTATAGCCTCCGCTGATGCCCTTGCCAGTACTCTACGTCGTCCACCAGCGGCGCCCGGCCACCGGTCGGGTCGCCAGAATCCTCTCGGCACTTGGATTCCCGGGTGAAGTCCGCCGCCCCATTCATGGCGACAGCCTTCCCCCGACAATGGACGAGCATGCGGCCGCCGTCGTCTTCGGCGGCCCGATGTCGGCCAACGACGATTCCGCCTACATTCGCGAGGAAATTCGCTGGCTGGAGCGTGTCGCGGATTCGGGCAAACCGATCCTCGGCATCTGTCTCGGGGGGCAACTCCTCGCGCGGGCAATCGGCGGTGAAGTCCACGCGCACCCACTCGGCCATTGCGAGGTGGGCTGGCATCGTGTCGACCCGGCCGACGGCGCCCCGCCGGTCTTTCCTGAACCGATGCACTTTTATCAGTGGCATGCCGAAGGCATGTCGCTTCCTCCGGACGTTGAAGTTCTCGCCACCAGCGACAGGTTTCCCGTACAGGCATGGCGCAGGCGGAACGCCGTGGGGCTCCAGTTCCATCCCGAGGTTACGGAATCCGGCATGCGGTTCTGGGTGAGCCGGAATCTGGATCGGTTCCTGCCGATGCCCGGCGCACAGCCGGCTGCCGAACAGTTCAGGAGCCATGTGCGCCACACGCCCGCGGTCGTGCGGTGGGCCCGAACGTTCCTGACATCGTGGGTAGCCGGGAAACTGCCTTGAAGGAGCATCGGCTCGCCAGGTAACCAACAGGGCGTATCGAAAACTGCGTCCGGACGCTTGCCTGCCCGGAATTTCGGGCAAGATCGCCGACGCCTCGCGCAGGCACTTCCTGCTCGGCAAGTTCACGCTTCACGGAAGCGACTGCCTCGCCTCGTGGGATACGCCGCGATGCCCATCGGAACGAGGCGGCCACAGGAGCCATCGGACGAAGTTCGCCTAGGGCTCGGCGTCGCCCTGTCGGCGTACGGGCGGTTCCACCCGCGACTGATCAGGCGCCCAAGGACGACGTCAGCGTTGCTCCAGGGCATGCCACACCCGCACGATCACGACTCGGTCTTCCGGCAACCGATATCGGATGACGTAGCCACGTGTCCCAAACCTGACCGGGAGTTCCCGAAAGTCATTGTCGGCTTCCCAGGGCCGGCCCATCTCCGGGAAGCTCGTCAATCGCTCAGCCGATGCCAAGAGCACGCCAATTGCGCGGGCGGCAGCTTGCGGACTATGAGGTTCGATAAACGCGTGCAGGCGTTTCAGGTCATCGAGCGCTTCGGGCAGCCACCGCAAGGCCCGCATTACGTGGATTCGGAACCAACGTCGGAATCCAACCCGGACGCCCAAGACTTAACATCGGCATGTTCCAGAGCCTCACCCGTCAGTTCGAACCTCTCCCACCTGTCCTTAACCAGTCGGCGTTCAGCCTCCAACGCTTCCTCAATCTCCAGGTACCGCTCGACTGCCGCCTTCATCAGATAGTGGGGGCTTCGGTCGCGGGCTTTGCCCAAAGCCTTTAGCCGTCGATAGGTGGCATCGCTCAATCGAAGGCCGATTGTCGGGTTCGCCATAGAGGCTCCTTCTCAGGCACGTGCGCATAGTACTACTTTGCGCTACAAAGGCTACATCAGGTTGATGGAATGCAGCAAGGGCCCGTCAACGGGCAATTGCAGCGTCCGGCCGATCGCAACCGCCGCGTCGTCTGACCGGTTGCACGTGCCTACCGTTCAGGCACTCGCGCGCACCATCGCGGGCTTGCGTTGGAACCAGGGGCGCGCGGCTTCAAGCTGGGCCGACAGCCTGAAGAGAGTGGCCTCGTCGCCATAAGGAGCCACCATCTGCACCGCGACGGGCAGCCCGCTGGCGCTCTCGCCGATGGGCAACATGATGGCGGGTTGCCCGGTGAGGTTGAACCAGACCGTGAACGGCGAGAAGTGGAAGACCCGCCGCCAGTATTCACCCACGTCGTCCATCATCATGTCGAGCCAGCCGAGCTTCACCGCCGTACTCGTCGCCAGCCCCGGAGTCAGCAGTACATCGTAGTCGCGGTGAAACGCGGCCATCTGCCGCCCGATCCGATGCATCGTCTGGGTGGCCCGGACATAGTCGGCGCCGGTGGTGGCTTCGCCCAGCTTCGCGGTGAGCCAGGTGATGCGTTCGACTTCGTCCTCACGGGCTGCCCGGCCGGCCGTCGGGTGGCTCGACAGATTCACGACGGTATTGACTCCCATCAGGGTAAGGAAGGTCGGCACCACCGCTTCGCCATCGATGTCGGGGTCCGCCTCCACCACGTGGTGTCCGAGGTCCGTGGCCAAGGCCGCGGTTTCCTGCAGCACCCGCAGGGCATCTGCTTCGACCTGGGCGCCATTCGGGGCGCGGGCGGTGAAAGCGACGCGCAACCTGCCGGGATCGGCGCCGACCTCTTCCAGAAAAGGGCGAGCCGGCGGGGCCGCGCTGTAGGGGTCGCCGGCGCCAAGGCCGCGCGTGGCATCCAGGATGGCGGCGCTGTCGCGCACACTCAGGGTGACGGCATGCTCGGTGGACAGTCCACCGCTCCCTTCTCCAAGGTACGGCGCCATGGTGTTGCGCCCGCGGGTTGGCTTGAGCCCGACAAGTCCGCAGCAGGCGGCTGGCGCCCGGATCGAGCCGAAGCCGTCCGAGGCGTGCGCCGCCGGAAGCATGCGCGCGCCAACCGCGGCGGCTGCGCCGCCGCTCGAGCCGCCGGAAATGCGCGTCTGGTCCCAGGGATTCTTCGTTGCACCGTGCAACCGGGGCTCGCAGGTAAGGCTGAGGCCGAGCTCGCAGGTGTTGGTTCGCCCGAAGATCACCATGCCGGCCCGCTTCAGCCGCTTGACGTGTTCGCTGTCTTCCGCCGGAACGACGTCTTCGAAGAACTTGCAGCCCCTCGTGGTCGGGCACCCGGCAAGGGAGGCGCCGAGATCCTTCAGGAGGTACGGCACACCCTTGAGCGGCCCATTGGGAAGGCCGGCGGCAACGGCGGCGCGACCCGGGTCATAGAGACGATTGGTGACTGCGTTGACGATCCCGTTTCGCGCCTCGACCCGCTCGATCGCGGCCTCCAGAATTTCCTCCGGCGTGGTCTCGCCACGAGCGACGAGCGCGGCCAATGCGAGCGCATCGTGCTCTTCGTAGTCCATGAAGGCAGCCATCACGTGTCCCTCCTGATTGGGTTCTCGGAGTACCGCCTCCGCGGCCCGTGCTGACCCGCATGATCTCAGGTCGTGAACCGCAGAACAGCCCGAAGTTCCGCCATCTGGGCGTACCGGCGGAATCGGCAAGCCGGTCAGCTCCACTGCCCGACAGAACGCTTGGCGCAGGCGCCGCGACGCGGAGCCGCAGGGGGCGGACGCTTGGGTCTGACGCGGCGTTACACGCTCGACGCGCCCAAGGTCGACACCTCGGCAGGAACCCGCACGCCGACCGCTGCCGGCTATTTCCACGTTGCGGCGCTAGATCGTGCCGATCACGCCAAGCCGACCGGGAGTGCCTCGATCAGTACTGCGGCTCCGGAATGTCGATGAGCGGAAACGCGCTCAGCAAGCCCGGTTGCGTCACCAGGGGGGCCGACCGCAGCATGCTCCGGTCCACGTCGGCCAGGCTGGTCACCCCCATGAGACCGAGGCAGGTCTGCACCTCGTCCTCCAGAAGTTCCAGCATGCGGACGACACCGGCCGAACCGCCCGCGCCCATCCCCAGGCCCAGCAGGCGCCCCACACCGACGGCGTCGGCGCCCAGCGCCACCGCCTTCACGAGATCCGTGCCCCGGTAGACACCGCCGTCCATGATAATCGTCGCCCGGCCGTCGACAGCATCCACGATATCCGGGAGGACATCCGCCGAGCCCAGGCCGTGGTCCAGTTGCCGGCCACCGTGGTTGGACACGTAGATCCCCTCGACCCCCAGCTCGATACAGCGCAGCGCATCGTCCACCTCCGCGATTCCTTTGATGAACAGCGGGATGTCGTGCTTCGACTTGAACCGGGCCAGTCGGTCCCAGTCGAACGAGGACTGGAACTTCAGGTCGTCGAGAGCGCGCCGGTTCCAGGTCTTGTCAAAGCGCTTGGCGATGTCCCGTTCACGACGGCTGTAGTGCATGACGTCGACGGTGATGGCGAACGCGTCGTAGCCGGCCGCCACTGCGCGCCCGACCATGTCATCCACCCACGCGTCATCGCTCCGCACGTACAGCTGGAAGATCCTCATGTTGTCGGCCGCCGCCGCTACCTTCTCGAGGGATGGCTGCGACACGGAACTCAGCATGTGGCAGACACCAAATTCAGCGGCCGCACGGGCGGCCGTGGCGCCGCCGCCTTCGGCAAACGATTCGAGCGAGCCGATCGGCGCGAGAATCAGTGGCAGGCGCAAGCGGCGTCCCAGCAATTCGCCCGTACAATCCACGCTGGAAACATCCCGCAAGACGCGCTGCCGGAGACCCACCGAGTCGAGGGCGACCCGGTTCCGTTTCAGGGTGGTCTCGGTCTCGGCTCCGCCCACAAGATAGTCCCACACCTGGTGGGACAGGTTGTTACGGGCGGCGCGCACGATCTCGTGCAACGCAAAGAATTCGCGAGGCGGTTCGTTTCTCATGGTCTCTCCAATGGGGCCATTCGGCGAGCCTTCGGTGATCGCCTCATCGCGGCGACGGGCGCGGAAATTCCGAGCAGGTACTACTGATTCGTTTCCAACGATTTTCCAAGTACCGGCGATCCTCGGTCCGGCACACGTCGCGGGCAACTTAGTCGCCCAAGCCGGGATCGCCATCCGGTCACAACCAAAACTAGCGGATGCTGCCGAGGATTGTCGTCCGTCCTCCGTTCAGTGGTGACACGAGGCGACCCAGGCGGTTGCGAGATCGCTCGCGTTCCATGACTGACAGTGCCCGTAGACGTGGGAGGTCGTACCAGGGGCGAATGGCCTTGCCCCACGTGGGCACCCGGCGACTACAACACCCGCCACCAGGGAACAGCGAGAATCTCGTCGGACATCCACTGCGTCTGGCTCTCACCGTGGAGCAGCAGGCCACCGACAAACTGATCCCGGTATTCCTCCCGAAACGCCCAAAGGCCGCGGGAATCAGAAGGATGAGGGCTCGTGGCAGCCTGGACTTCGATCCTCAGATCGACAGTGGCGCCGCCAACAGCGCAATCTCCCGGCGGGACCAAGCTCTGAAGGTAGGTTGTCGTCACAAGGCCAGTCCTTGCTTCAAGTCGTCGTGCTCGAAGGCACTTGCCATCCGGTCGATCTCGGCGGCGCGCGCGCCCACCGCTTTCGCGGTGTTACGCCAGGTTGCGGTCACGGTCGCGACTTCTTTGATGATCGAACGAGCCTGCGCCAGCGTGAGCG
>JAPPED010000033.1 GCA_028824295.1 Rhodospirillales bacterium
CCACCCAGCGCGCTACCCGGTTCCGGACGACGTTTTCGCGAGCGCATTGGACGGCGGCCTGGTCGTTGTCCGCGGCCAGCACCGGACAGCGCCACAAACGGGCCATGACGATGGCAAGGGTGCCGGCTCCGGTGCCCATGTCCAGCGCCAACTTCGGTCGAAAGCCGCGTTGCGCAAGGTGAACCAGCGTCTCGATCATGGTCGCGGTGGTCGGGTGATGGCCGGTGCCGAATGCCGGACCGGCGTCAACGCAAATGTCACTGCGGGCGGCCGAGCAGACGGGCGAGTGACGCCCCCGCAGCACGAACCGCCCGGCCCGTACGGGCGGCAGGCGGGCCAGTCCACGGGTAACCCAATCATCATCCGGTACGGGTTCGAGCAGGCAGGTCCGGGTCGGGATTCCGACACCCTCCAACGCCTGTTCAAATACGCGCGTGTCGGGCGGTTGGCGCGAGTAACCCAGAACCTCCGCCTCGCCGCCTTCGATCACGGTACTGGATGCCTCGGTGATGCCGAGCAGCATCTCTTCAACCGTGATCCGCGCATCGGCCGGCACCCGCACCCGGATCCGGTACATCACGGGCCGTCAGGCGTGTTCCGCCGGTCGCAGGTAGTCGCCCATGATGGTCTTTCGACTGCTCTGGTCGAACTGAACGTCGACGGCACCGTCGTCACTGGTGATCACGATTCCGTAGCCGAACTTGTCGTGGAAGACCCGCTGTCCCTCAACGAATTGCTGGGCGGGTGCATTCGCCGGGGGCAGAACGGCGGTGCCCCCAAGATCCACGACAGGTTCCGCAGTGTCAAAGCGTGTTCCGCCGTACGCCGGTGCGCCGAAGGTCCCGGGAGGGGCTTCGATGGAGACGTGTTCGGCGGGTAGTTCGCGCAGAAATTGGGAGGGGAAGCGGTCCTCCCAATTCCCATACGTGCGCCGTCGGCTGGCCCAAGAAATTCGCGCCTCGTGACGGGCGCGCGTCAGGCCGACGTAGGCAAGCCGCCGTTCCTCTTCCAGCCCTTCGTCGCCGCCTTCCAGCACCGCCAGATCGTGCGGAAACAGGCCATCCTCCCATGCCGGAAGAAACACGACATCGAACTCAAGGCCCTTGGCTGCATGCAGAGTCATCAGGCTGACACGGGGTTCCGTCGTCGGTCCGTCGTGCTCGTGCACCAGTGCAACGTGCTCCAGGAATCCCTGCAGGTGCTCGAAATCGCGGAGCGCACTGAGCAGTTCCTGCAAATTCTCGTACCGACCGGCTGCGTCCGCGTTGGTGTCCTGGCGCAGCATCTTGAGGTAGCCGGAGTCCTCTAGGACGGTCTCCGCTAGTTCGTGGGGTTTCTTTTCACGGGCCAGTTCGCGCCATCGATCCAGGGCGTGGAAGAGTTCACGCAAGCCGGCCCGCGCGGTTCCGTGCATCTGGCCCGCCGCGAGCAGAGCGCGACCAGCGGATTCGACGGAGGTTTCTCGTTGTCTTGCTTCGCTGGCAAGTTTCCGGAACGTCGCGACCCCCACGCCGCGCCGCGGCCGGCCAATGATGCGTTCGAACGCCAAGTCGTCGTGCTCGTGCTGCACTAGCCGGAGGTATGCCACCGCGTCGCGAATTTCTTGGCGCTCGAAGAAGCGCAAACCGCCCACGACCTGATAGGGAAGCCCGATTTGCAGAAACCGTTCCTCGAACCCGAGGATCAGCGCCGTCGTCCGAACCAGGACGGCCATGCGGTCAAGCGACGTTCCTTCGCGGCGGAGCAATTCGATTTCATCGCTGATCAGGCGGGCTTCTTCCTCGCTGTCGTGAGCCTGGCGAACGCGCACGGGCTCTCCCGGGCTTCCCTGGGTCCACAAGGTCTTGCCGAGGCGCATGCGGTTGCAGCCGATCAGGGATGAGGCGGCACCCAGAATGTGGCCGGTTGAACGGTAGTTCTGCTCGAGGCGGATGACTTCGGCAGCGGGAAAATCCGTCTGGAAGCTCAGGATGTTTCCCACCTGCGCTCCCCGCCAGCCATAGATCGACTGGTCTTCGTCACCCACGGCGCAGACGTTGCCGCGCGCCGCCGCCAGTTGCCGAACCCAGAGATGCTGAGCAGTGTTGGTGTCTTGGTATTCATCCACAAGGATGTGACGGAACCGGGATTGCCATTCACTGAGGATCTCGTCGTCCTCAAAAAGGGTCAGGTTGTGGAGGAGCAGGTCGCCGAAGTCAGCCGCGTTCAGTTCCCGCAGGCGACGCTGGTACGCGGCGTACAGCTCTAGTCCACGCCCACCGGCGAACGCCTTCCCTTCAACGTCAGCTCGCGCTGGCGTCAGGCCCAGATTCTTCCACCGATCGATGGAGTACAGCAGTTTTTTCGGTGGCCAGCGCTTGGGGTCGATGTTCGCGGCGCCGAGAACCTGCTTTACCACCCGTACCTGGTCGTCGGTGTCCAGGATTGCGTAATCGGATTCCAGTCCGACCAGCTGGGCGTGCCTTCGGAGGATCCTGGCGCCCAGGGAATGAAAGGTTCCAAGCCACCAGCCGGAAAGCGCGCGGCCGGTCAGGGCCTCGACGCGACCCCGCATTTCTCGTGCGGCCTTGTTGGTAAACGTTACAACCAGCAACTCAGAGGATCGGGCCCTGCCGGTGGCAAGCAGATGCGCGACTCGCATCGTCAGCACGCGGGTCTTGCCGGTTCCGGCGCCGGACAGGACCAGCAAGGGTCCGTCGCCAGCTTCGACGGCGCGACGCTGTTCCGCGTTGAGGCCGTCGTCAGGAAGGTTCCCGTTGGCGGATTCGGGAGTTCGATCTTGCAGACGAAGGCTTTGCTTCATGGGCCTAGCGGGCCCAGCGGCCGGCAGCGCGGGTTTCAGATTGCAGTCCAGCCACCATCGATCATCAGGAGATGGCCTGTCACCATGCTGGCGGCGGGAGAGGCAAGGTACAAGATGCCGCCGGCAATTTCCGATACCTCGGCAAAGCGACCAAGCGGCGTGCGTGATTCGACGTAGGCCACCCGTTCGGGTTGCTCCAGCAATGGTCGTGTCAGGTCGGTCTTCACGTAGGTTGGGCCGATCGCATTGACTCGAATGCCCTGGTCGGCCCACTCGCATGCGAGCGAGCGCGTCATGTTCACGACGGCGCCTTTCGTCGCATGGTAGGGCAGGTTCGGAGCGGCTCCGCCGCCGGTGACGCCCATGATCGAGGATATGTTGACGATTGCGCCGCTCTTTT
Source organism: Rhodospirillales bacterium (assembly GCA_028824295.1). Taxonomy (NCBI): domain Bacteria; kingdom Pseudomonadati; phylum Pseudomonadota; class Alphaproteobacteria; order Rhodospirillales; species Rhodospirillales bacterium. The sequence goes on from JAPPED010000033.1 coordinate 3,204, forward strand.
GCTCCAGCATGGCCTGTGCGGCCTCCCGGCAACACAGGAACATGGAAGTCTGATTGAGGCGCAGGATTTCCTCCCAGATCGCAAGCGGGACCTCTGTGGTGGCCATGCGGGGACTGCGACCGACGTTGTTGACCAAGATGTCAATTCGGCCGGTCGTGCTGCGGATCCCCTTGAACGCGTCCACGATGTCGCGTTCGACCATGACATCGAGCTTGTGTGCCGATGCATCACGTCCGACGCTGCGAAGCTCTTCTGCCGTCCGCTCCGCCGATTCCAGATCGATATCGGTTACCGCGACGTGGGCGCCGGCCTCGGCAAGGGCCAGGCAAGCGATCCGGCCGATCCCGTTCGCACCACCCGTGACGATCGCGGTCTGGCCGTCAACCCGAAAAAGATCGAGCGCCGAAAACGTGGCTGCGGGAGGCGGAGTGGGAACGTCGTTCATTGCTCAGAACACCCGATAGCGCTTGTAGGCTTCCTGCGGATCTTCGCCCTGGCGAATAGCCTCGCGAAGAGCATCTTCGGTGTTGGCCACCTGCTCGGCTTCGGCGACGATGGCCTCAGCCTGAGCGGCAGGGATGATGACAACCCCGTCGGCGTCTCCCAGCACATAGTCCCCCGAGTTGATGGTCAGGGCACCGATTTCAACGGGTTCCCCCATCGAATCGACCATCCAGCCGGCGCTGACGTCTGCCGGCGTCGCATAGCGGCAGAAAACGGGAAATTCGAGTGCATTGACCATCTCGACATCCCGGCACCCGCCATCCACGACAAAGCCCCGAATGCCCCGCAGCTGCAGGGTTTCGGCAGAGAGTTCGCCCATATGCGCGATCGTGTGATCATTGGGCTGGCACACGATCACCTGCCCGGGCGGCGCGGCCGAGAGAAATCCCGTCCACGACAACAGCGTGTCGTCGATCGAGACCCCGCTGCGCATGGACCCGGAAAGAGTCCAGACTGGACCCGCCACTTTCCTGCCCGGATACAGGCTGGTGATTTCCGGTGGCAATGCGCGGTCGGTAAGTCCGGCAGAAGTCATCGTGTCGAAGACGACCGCCGAGTAGAGTTTTTCCAGGCGCGCGGCGAGATCGGTCAATGCGACGGTCCAATCCCCAGGTCCACGGGGACGGTGCATCGTGCCTGCTCCACGTCGTAGTCACCGGTGCAGAGCAACTTGACCGGATTGAAGCCACCCGGCGCAGGATAGCTAGTGCAGCCGCCGACAACCGTCGCCACGGTCATCATGGCGACGGCTAACGCGAATTTGCCGATCAAACGACTTAGAGCAGGAAGAGCGCCATCAACACCAGAAGCGCAAGCACCCCGACCGTGGTGTAAATCGTGAGTCGCACGAAACTGTGCCAAGTCTTTCTGTGTGCTTCGAAATTCGCGTCGCTCTCTTGAGCCATAGTGCACGACCCCAACTCCGGCGCTGTCAAGCCAGTGGTGCCGAAAACCTAGCAAAGTGGTGCCGCCGCAACAACGCGTAAATCGCTTCGCCCTGACCCTTCCATGAGGTGGCTTCCGTGCATTGGGCCGAGCACCGCGAGGCGGGCATGGCCGCACCGACTGCCGGGAGAGCGCCCGGCCTACGACTGGTCGTCGTGCTTTTTTCCGGCGTCGGCAAAGCCTTTCATGAAGGCCTTCTGCATTGCGTCCCACCCCTGAGCCCCGGTCGGAAGCCAAGTCTTCGTCAACGTCTCCAGGTCCATCGACCTGACCTGTTCCGCCACGCGCTCCTGCAGGGCAGCCATCATCGACTCCTGTACGTTCCGTACATCGGGAAGGCCAAAGAACTGCCGGGCCTCTTCAGGGCTGCAGTCGATATCGATCCTGAATTTCATGCGGGTTGCTCCCCTGACGTCACCAGCCCGGCTGCCCTCCTCAGCTGCGTACAAGCACGTAGCTACCTGGCGCGGGTTCGATGATCTTCGCGGCACCCTCACCGACCACGCGCGAGGGAACCTTCGGGCCGGACCGGCGCGACAGCCATTTGTGCCAGTCTGGCCACCAGGAACCAGGGTGCTCGACCGCATCGTCCAACCATGCGTCAAAAGTAGCGTAAGCCTTGCGCCTGGTGTTCAACCAGTGCTGGTACTTCCGTTTCGCCGGCGGATTGACCACCCCGGCTATATGGCCGGCCCCAGCGAGGACGAACCGCTTTGGCCCGCTGAACAGGTGGTTCAGCTTGAACACGGATTCGGCTGGAGCGATATGGTCTTCCACACTGGCCTGGATGTAGACAGGAAGCGTCACCGCACCGAGGTCGAGCGGAGTCCCGAGGAGCTTGAAGTTTCCCTTTTGCGCCAGGGCATTCTGCTGGTACATGCCGCGCAGATAGTCCAGTAGAAGCCGCGCAGGAAACCGGGTGGAATCCGCGTTCCAGAACAGCAGGTCGAAGACCGGGGGCTCCTTCCCCAACAGGTAGTTGTTGATAACGAAGTACCAGATCAAGTCATTCGCCCTGAGCGCGTTGAAGGTGCCGGCCATTTGCGCGCCATCCAGATAGCCCTTGGCACGAACCTGATGCTCCAGCGCGTCGACCTGCCCCTTGTCCGTGAAGACCTTGAGGTCTCCGGCGTTCTCGAAATCGGCCTGGGCAGCAAAGAAGGTCGCGGCAGAGATGCGATCGTCACCGGTTGCAGCCATGTGGGCGAGCGCCGCCGACAGCAGGGTGCCGCCGATGCAGTAACCGATCGCGGTCACCTGGCGCTCGCCTGTTGCATGTTCGACAGCATCGAGCGCGGCAAAGATCCCGTCCCGGACGTAGTCGTCGAAGCCCTTGTCGGACAGGCGCTCATCCGGGTTCACCCAGGAGATCATGAAGACCGTGTAACCCTGCTCTGTTGCCCAGCGGACGAATGAGTTTTCCGGCTTGAGGTCAAGAATGTAGTACTTGTTGATCCACGGGGGCACGATCAGCAACGGCTTTCGGTAGACCGTCTTCGTCGTGGGTTCGTACTGGATCAGTTGCATCAGCGGGGTCTGATGAATGACGCTGCCGGCGGTCGTGGCAATGTTCTTTCCGACCTCGAATGCCGACATGTCAGTTTGCTGCGGCCGCAGGCCATCTCGGCCGGCGCGAAGGTCGCCGCTGAGATTCTGCATGCCGCGTACAAGGTTCTCGCCCTTGGAATCAGCTGTCTCACGAAGCACTTGTGGGTTCGTGAGGGCGAAATTGGTCGGCGCGAGGGCGTCCACGAGCAGCCGGCCGAAGAACTCCAGCTTCCGGGCGGAATCCGCGTCAAGCCCGTCTACCTCGGCGACCGTCTCACGGAGCCAGCGGGCATTGAGCAAATATGACTGCTTGATGAAATCGAAGACCGGGTTGGCGCTCCATTCGGCATCCCTGAAGCGCTGATCGCCTTGTTCCGGCTCGATCACCGGTGATGCGTCCTGCCCCATCATCCGCGTCGTCGTGCTGAGCCAAAGGGTCTGATAGTCACGCCAGAGTTCCAGTTGGCGTGTCATGATCCTGGATGGATCAAACTGTAAGTCAGGGAGTCCTTCGGCGACCGACCGAAAGCCGCTGGTTGGCTGCGATCCTTCGCCCTGTTGCCTGGCGAGGGAGGACATCCAGTCCGTCCAGTTCGTCTGCAACCGGGCTGCCGCCTTGCCGAGGGCTTCTGCGATCTCCGTAAACTCGGGAGTCGATCCGTTAGTGCCGCCGTTTGCCATTGCCGCCCTCAATACATGTGTTGGCCACCGTTGACCGAAAGGGTCGAGCCGGTAATGAAGCCGGCTTCGTCGGCGGCGAGAAACGTGATGGCTCGCGCAATCTCGTCGGCCCTGCCAAGTCGCTTGACAGGAATGCGTTGCACGATCTTGTCGAGAATATCGTCAGGAACTGCGGCTACCATTTCGGTGTCGATGTATCCCGGGGCAATGGCGTTTACCGTAATGCCGTGAGCGGCGCCCTCTTGCGCAAGCGCCTTCGTAAACCCGTGAATCCCAGACTTGGCGGCCGCGTAGTTCACCTGACCGTATTGCCCGGCCTGGCCGTTGATCGAGCCGACATTGACGATGCGGCCGAACTTGCGCTTCCGCATGCTGACGATCACGGCGCGGGACATGTTGAAACACGAGCCGATGTTGGTGTCAATGACTTCCCGCCACTGCTCGAAGTCCATGCGATGCATGGTACCGTCACGGGTGATCCCGGCGTTGTTCACGAGAATGTCGACCGGACCCAGTTCTTCGGCGACCCTGGCCACACCCTTCTGGCAGGCGTCGAAATTGGACACGTCCCACTTGTGGACGGGAATGCCCGTGTTTGCGTTGAAATCCGCAGCCTTCTTGTCATCGCTGCCGTAGACAGCTGCAACTGCGTAACCCTCTGCCTTGAGGGCAAGGGCGGTGGCAGCGCCTATTCCGCGTGTTCCGCCGGTGACGAGGGCGACTCTGCTCATAATGCGCCTCCATTCGTTGGGAGCTCGTATGACCGGGTCGTTCTTTGCACCGAGCGCCTGCGTGGAAGTCCGGCAAGGAAATGACCTGTCGCGCGGGCTTGGGGCAAGTGCTGCGCCCGCTCAGGTCTCGGACTGGAAGCCCGGCGGGGCTCCGGAGTCAGGCTGCGTAAGGCTTGACGAACACGTCGACGGCACTGTCGATCCGGCCCTTGATGGGCTCGAACGCCTTGGTCACCGTGTCGGCGGCGATCTGGTTCATCTTCGTCGACTGCGAGACTACGCGGTTAACCGCCTTGTTGGTCGCTTCAACCTGCAGGTCCATGAATTCTTGGGGCGTCTTCACGCTGAAGAAGCGCTGCATCATGTCCATGTTCTCAGCCATGACGACCTTCGTGTAGTCGACCACACCCTCGTAGTAGGCTTCCCAGCCGGCCACCACGGCGGCGGCGGATTCGGACATCGCGTCCAGGTTGTCCTTGCCGTACACGGTCGCCTTGCCGTAACCGTCCCTGGCCATCTGCAGCTGCTCTTTGCTGAAGGCCGCCGCGTTCTTGTACCCCTCGGCAGTGGCTTCGGTTCCCATCTTTATGACGGTTTCGAGAGTCTCCTTGCCGGCGGCAGCAATCTGTTCAGCTGTCTCCGTCGCAGCGTTCTTGCGAGTGGCATCAGTGGCGGTCATTGCGTTCTCCATTCGGCGAGTTTCGCCGGATCTGTGTCCTTGGTCGACGCAGGCAGCCAAATGGATTTTGCGTCGCAAAATCAATGTAGGCTTGATGTGGTGGCATGTCAACCAATGTCTTTTGCATTGCAATACGGAAGTTGGCGCGAGAAATCGAAAAGCACCACTTGTCACCGCGTAGGCGGAGTCAGGCCCGTGCTTGACCCTTGCTGGAATCCGCTTCGCGAGTCATCCCGCGTGGTTGGGTGCGAGATGCGCAATGAGGGAGCAAGAAATTGTTGCTCAGGCCAGATTCGCGCTTCGACATTTCTGTAACCAAGGTGCGTCCGTGCGCCAACGCACGAAGCCGTTGCTGTACAAATGGGGCACGAGTGACTGCAATCACTCGTCGGCTTGCGGTTCGCGTTTTCTGCAGTGCATAATCACGACACGGCGCTCAGATGTTGTTTGCTTCGGAGGCACGTGTGGGCCGAGAAACCAGCGAAACGGGCACATCGGCCAGTCAGGAGTCCACAGGAGGGCGGGAGACCGTCATCAGAAAATACGCAAACCGGCGTCTCTACAACACGGCTACAGCGAAGTTCGTGACGCTCCAGGACCTCCATGACATGGTGAAGCGTGGAGAGGCATTCGTCGTGGAAGATGCCAAGACGGGCCGCGACATCACTTGCTCCGTCCTCGCCCAAATCATCTCGGAGGAAGAGACAAAAGGTCACAATATGCTGCCGCTGAATTACCTTCGGCAGGTATTGCAGGCCTACGACGCCGGACTTGGACCGCAGTTCCGCCTATACATCGAGCGAAGCATGGAAGCCTTTATTGCGAATCAAAAGCAAATTTCCGAGCAGATGCAAAACATGTTTGCAATCGAATCCTCCGACAGTGCGATGAAACAACTTGCGGAAATGGGCCGTCAAAACGTGGAGATGTTTCGACGTTCCATGAGGTTGTTCACACCGCCGGCCGAAGCATGGAGAGGCGCCGCAGACGATTCCCCGGTGGCAAGAGGCGACGATCAAGAGCAACGCCAGGAGGACGAAATTGAGGGCCTCCGACAGCAGCTCGCTGACATCGCGGATCGCTTGGATGCCCTGTCGCGAACAAGATGATCTGCCGCGAATACTTGTGGCTGCGTTCCGTTCCGTGAAAGCTGACGGGGCCCAGTCCGCGCAAAGCGAGAAGCTCGGAGTGCGATTGCAGTATCGGGCGGCATCGATTGGCTGACAGCCGGTTGGATTCGCAATTGCTGGCTGGCACGATGCTGCTTGAGAATCTAATGTTGGGAGGGTGGCCTCCTCTGCAGGAGTGTAGCTCAATTGGCTAGAGCACCGGTCTCCAAAACCGGGGGTTGGGGGTTCGAGTCCCTCCACTCCTGCCACACGGGTCTCGCGCGGACTGGACGGAACTTCGGATTGAACGACCTTGACCTGCGTCGACCTGAGGTGCGCTGACCGCAATCGCATTTCGGGTTTCGTCGGACTGAGCTGGCCCGAACCGTCGCCTCCATGAATTCCTGCCTGGCGCGGCGTGCCAGGGAGCAGTTCAGCGTGCCCGTTGCAGGGTTGGGCGCTTACGCACCCCGAAAGCTTGCGGGGCGGGACTCTCGGAAAGCAGAAACACCTTCAACGAAGTCCTCTGTCAGTTCGGTCAGCATGACCTCTTCCGTGTCCATGTGAATTGACGCGCCGGAAAGTGCGCCAGCGACGGCGTTGACGGTTGTCTTCGTCATGCGGAGCGGTACTGGAGGCATCGATGCGGCGCGTGTGGCAATTTCCAACGAGCGCTTCGCCGCATTGCCTTCTTCCACGACTTCCTGAACCAGACCCCAGGCCAGGGCATCTGATGCCTCGATGCGGTCGTTCCCGAGGCATAGAATCTGTTTGGCGCGCGCCGGCCCGACTAGACCGACAAGGCGTGGGATCGTTCCCCAGCTCATTGACAGGCCCAGTGCCACTTCAGGGGTGCGGAAGTGCGCGCTGCTGCCCATCACGCGTAGGTCAAGGGCGACGGCCAGTGCTAGCCCGCCGCCGATCGCAAAGCGTTCCACAGCGGCGACCGTAAATTGCTCAAGGTTCTCCCAGGCCGCACACAGGCGTTTGCCGGCTCCCGCTGCGTGTCGTCGAGCCAGCATCGGCTTGTCTTGACGCTGGTCCATGGCCGGATCCGAGAGGTCGCGCCCTGCCGAAAATCCGCTCCCGGCGGGCGTGCGCAGCACCATGGCCGATGTTTCCAGATCATCCGTGAAACTCAGTGCCGCCTCGGTCAACTCCTCGATCGCCTGCAGCGACAGTGAGTTGAGCCGATTGCCCCGGTCGAAAGTGACGGTTGCGACGCGGCCTTCGCGTACGACGGTGACAAACTCGTGTGCCATGGCGGAATGTGTCCTTGTCGGGGAGTGGGGAGTTGGTTACAGACCGAGCGTTTGACGCGTTGGCGCGACGGCTCGAGAAGGGGACCCTTCAGCCATACTGATCGCAACCGTAGCTGACGCCGGTGGTGCCCGTACTCACTGCGTCGGACCCTTGCCCCATCTGGCGAGGCACCGGCCATCGCCACCTCCGACGACTGGTCCGATGGGCATGCAGTCTGGAACCGTTCCAGGCCAATAGCGGCAGCAGCGCTGTGTTCGTGCCGAAGCGTCGTCTGCAAAGTGCGCGTGATGATTGCGGCAGTGGGGGCCGCCAGTCTGCTCCGGCCGGGTGTTGTACCCTTCGCCGGCCATCATCCGTGACTTGGCCGCCGCCAGCGGTGCCGGCGAGGGGGACCACGTGAGCGATCTCGACCAGTGGCTGGGCCGGGTCTATGAGGCCCGGTCTACCGCGGAAAGCCAGCGGATCTACGACGATTGGGCCGACAGCTACGACGAGGACGTGGCATTTGGAGGTTATAGCTATGCGCCGATGGCGGCTGGCTTGTTCGGGCGTTATGTCGCACCGGGAGATACGCCGGTATTGGATGCGGGCTGCGGCAGCGGCTTTATCGGTGCAGCGTTGGCGCAGCTCAATTACGCCAACCTCACCGGAATTGATCTGTCGGCCGGCATGCTGCGGGCTGCCGCCCGCAAGGGGGTGTATCGGGACCTGCGTCGCAGGACCTTGGGTGAACCGCTGGACTTTGAGAATTGCGCATTCCAGGCAATCATCAGTACTGGCGTGTTCACGCCGGGGCACGCGCCGCCGGAGGCGCTGGACGAACTGTTGCGGGTCACCGCGACAGGCGGAGTGCTGATCTTCTGCTGCACGGATGCGGCGCTCTCGGAAGGCGGTTTCAAAGACAAGATTCGTGCCCTAGCCGACGCCGGCCTCTGGACCTTGATCGACACGGCGGGGCCGGTCACGGCGCTGCCCCGCGCCGAGATCCGCCACGACGCCACATTCTTCGTGTATCGGCGCTGACGAACCGTTAGTGGGGCGGGGCCCACCGCAGCTAGCGGGAGGTTTCAGCCTCGACCAGCAGGGTGGCATTGCCGCCGGCAGCGGTGGTATCGATGCATACGTGCCGTTCGATCACATAGCGCTCGGTCGCCCGGGGCTCGCTGATGAGCGGCAGTATCGGACCTGGACGCCGAGCGACAGCTATGCGCAGCGTCGCCATGACATCATCGTTGGCGCAGCTGGCAACGGCGGCAATACCATCGAGCGTTGAGAGCATCTCCGGAGCAAGCTGTCCGTCCAGGACGGACACTCGGGGATCATCGCTCCAGCGGGCAAGCGCGGTCTCGGCTCCGTCGGCGATCACGACCGCAGCATTGCCGGCGCCAAGGGCCGTCGTCAGTTGCGCGCCCGCCGTGTCCATCCCAGGACCCAGGCAGAGCACCACCCCGCGCGACGCGAGATACAGCCGGTTCCATTCACCGGTTGGTCCCGGAAGGTCCAACAGAGCGAATTGGAAGCGCCCGCCACGTTCCTTGGGCTTCCATCGAAACTGATCGGCGCCTGTTTGTTCGTCTCGTTGCGGATTGCGGAGACACGCGGCCTCGTTGATCGTGACCCCCGCTTCCGTGCCATGCTTGTGCCGACTGATTTCGAGACCTCGCGCCGCATTCTGAACCGCTCGCTGCACCCGCCTGTGGTCGACCAATGCGCCCTCCGGAACGCCACTGGGCTCGGTGAGGCCGCGCGTCAGTCGCCGCAGGTAGTGGGGACCGCCCGCCTTCGGCCCGGTCCCGCTCTCGCCCTCGCCGCCGAATGGCTGCGACCCCACAACTGCACCGATTTGGTTCCGATTCACATAAATGTTTCCTGCGCAGACGTGGTCGACCACATGCTGTACGCGATCATCGATGCGGGTGTGCAGTCCGAACGTGAGGCCGTAGCCGGCAGCGTTGATGGCTTGAAGGACGGCGTCGATGTCTTTGGCAGCGTACGTTGCGACGTGCAGGACCGGCCCGAAGATCTCCTCGCTCAGCGACTCAATACCGTCCACCCGTACCACGCTCGGCGGCACGAACAGGCCTGTGCCCGGAGCTACAGCGCGTTTCAGTAGGCGCCCATCACGCTTGGCGTCGCGGCAGTAGTCTTCGATGCGGTCCCGGGCCCGGTGATCAATGATCGGTCCGACGTCGGTGGCGAGATCCCAAGGATCGTCAATGCGCAGCTCGTCGATCGCGCCGTACAACATCGCGAGGATCCGATCCTCGACCTCTTGCTGGATGTAGAGGATGCGGAGCGCGGAGCAGCGCTGGCCAGCGCTCTGGAAAGCGGACACGACGATGTCGCGCACCGCTTGCTCGGGCAGCGCGGTGGAATCGACGATCATCGCATTCAAGCCGCCGGTTTCGGCGATCAGTGGAGCGTGCGGTGCAAGGCACTTCGCCATCGCCCGATTGATGCGCCGAGCGGTTTCGGTCGAACCGGTGAAGCACACGCCATCGACCTGCGAGTTGGATACCAGCGCCGATCCCACTCTTTCCCCATCGCCGAACAACAACTGCAATACATCCCGGGGAATGCCGGCCTCGTGCATCAGAGCGACGGCACGGGCCGCGATCAGCGGGGTTTGCTCGGCCGGTTTGGCAACAACCGCGTTGCCGGCGGCCAGCGCGGCGAGTATCTGCCCGGAGAAGATTGCGAGCGGAAAATTCCACGGGGAAACGCAGGCAACGATCCCGAGCGGGACGCGGTCGCGGGTATCACATTCCTTGATCGCCTCATTTGCGTAGAAGCGGGCGAAGTCACACGCCTCGCGCACTTCCGCGATGCTGTCGGACAAGGTCTTACCCGCTTCCCGGGCCGCGAGTGCGAAGAGTTCCGGCGCGTGCGCTTCGCAGAGATCGGCCACGCGACGCACGCGGCTCGCTCGCTCCCGGACCTCCATCGCAGCCCAGATGGCGGCGCCCTTGCGGGCCTCCGCCAACGCTGCGGCAATGTCCGTTGACGCCGACTCCGTGACATAACCCACGACATCGTCGTGCCGTGCCGGGTTCCGCACTTCCCGGCGCAGCGCTCCGATTTTCGGTCCCGCAACCGGGGGAGCCGCTTCCCATTGGGCGGACCGGAAGGACTGGCGTTCGCGCTCCAGCGCCGCCAGCTGCAGGGGATCGGTAAGGTCCCATCCCTTCGAGTTTCGGCGTTCGGGCAGGAACAGATCTGCCGGCGCGGCAATGCGCGGGTTGGCGATCGTGCCGCCCAACTCCTCGACCGCCGCCAGCGGGTCCCGGGCGATTTCCTCCGGCGTCACGCTCGTGTCGACAATCTGGTTTACAAATGAGCTGTTGGCGCCATTCTCGAGGAGGCGGCGCACAAGGTAGGCGACCAGATTGCTGTGGGCGCCAACCGGCGCGTAAATCCGGCACCGGACGTTTCGTGCCTGCCGCACAGCCTCGTGCAGGGCTGCACCCATCCCGTGCAGACGCTGGAACTCGAACACTGAAGTATCGTCGGCCATGTGCAGCACTGCCGCGATCGTGTGCGCGTTGTGAGTTGCAAACTGCGGGTAGATGCGGTCCGTCATTCGGAGGAGTTTGCGCGTGCAGGCGAGATAGGAGACGTCGGTGCATGCCTTGCGTGTGAACACCGGGAATCCGTCGAGACCAAGCGTCTGCGCACGTTTGATCTCGCTGTCCCAATACGCACCCTTGACGAGCCGGACCATGATCCGGCGTTCCAGTTGCCCGGCCAGCCCGTACAGCCAGTCGATGACGTGCGGCGCTCGTTTGCCATAGGCCTGCACCACGACCCCGAAACCATCCCAGCCGGCGAGCGCGGGGTCTGCCAGCACGGCTTCGATCACGTCTAGTGAAAGCTCCAGGCGGTCGGCCTCCTCGGCGTCCACGTTCAGGCCAATTCCGGCCGACTTGGCGAGCAGGGCGAGCGAACGCAGCCGTCCGACCAGTTCGGACAGCACGCGGTCCCGTTGGCTGAACTCGTAGCGCTCGTGCAATGCGGAGAGCTTCACCGACACGCCCGGGCGGGCGCCGATCCCCGTCTCTCCGGCATGGCCTTCGAGGGCGACTATCGAATCGGAGTAGGCGAGGTGGTAGCGCCGAGCATCCTCCGCGGTACGGGCCGCCTCGCCCAGCATGTCGTACGAATGCGTGTAGCCGCTTGCCTCCCTTGGCGCCGCCCGGGCCTTCGCCTCTCCCATGTCGCGCCCCAGCACGAAGCGATGGCCGAGTTGACGCATCGCACGGGCAAGCGCGGTGCGGATGATCGGTTTGCCGATCCGCCTGACAGCCCGGTGAAGCACCCCGGCCAGCCCCTCTCGGCCGCCGCCAAGCACCTTGCCGGTCAGGTGCAGAGCTCGGGTTGAGGCGTTTACCGCTGACGTGGTCGAGCTTCCCAGATGGGACGCCCAATCCAACGAGACGATCTTGTCCTTGATCAGGCGATCGATCGTTTCAGTATCAGGAACCCGCGGCAGCGCTTCAGCCAGGCACATCAGTGCAAGGCCTTCGCGGCTGGACAGTCCGTACTCGACCAGAAAGGCTTGCATCACCGGTGTTCTGCCGGTTGCCCGCACGGTACGAACCAGTTCGACCGCATGCGCGACGATCGCTTCCCGGTCGATCTCCGTGAGGCCGGCCTCGCGAGTACAGTCGCGCACCGCGTCGGCCTCGTCCATGAGGAGTGCGGCGCGTACGGACGCTCGCAGTTCAGGTAGACGGCCGGGCTGATCAAGCACGAACATTCCTTGTTTAGTGAATCACTCCTTCATGGATGGAAATAGTCTCGCTGCCGGGCCGATCAAACCGTCGCGGATCGAGCGCCCATCGAGGCCGTAACCGGCTTCCGGCTTCGTTTCGGCAACCAACGATTCCGCCGGCCGGGACTTGTCGAGCGCTGCAGTTCGGCCGAGCGGTCTTCCCGACCGACCTGCCGGCGAGATCGTCATCAATGGACACGGGAGGTCTGCATCGGCCCTTGGCTCCCGAATTCCCGCCGCAAGCGCTCCAAGGTTCCGTCAACTCTAGGCTTTCGGACGACCGTGTGAGTTTGCCGTCGGCTGGACGCCGGGCCTCGACCGAGCCCATCGAGCCGCGTTCAGGATCACGCCTCCTCGCAATGGCTGCGACCGGCATTGGATCACAATGCTGCCACGAGTGGGGTCACGCAAACGGAAGGAACAGTCGGAATTTCAGCTTGCTCAAATCCGTCCGCAGAATCTAGTGTGGGGGAGAGAACAATCCCGCACGTGTTGTTCAGGAATCACGCGGCCCAATGACTTCCCCATCCGAACTCATCGTCTATATCGACGTCAAGAGCCCCTACGCCTATCTGGCCGTCGCCCCCACGCGGGCGCTGGCGGCCGAGTTCGACATCGCAGCGGTCTGGAAGCCCTATACGCTGGAGATCCCGGATTTCCTCGGGGCGGTGGAGACCCGCAACGAGCACCAGTGGCGCAGGGTGCGCTACAGCTACATGGATGCCCGGCGCCTTGCGAACCAGGTCGGGCTCACGGTCCGCGGTCCGCAAAAGATATTCGACAGCTCGATCGCCCATATCGGCATGCTTCGGGCCCAGGAGCAGGGCCGGTTCGAGGCCTACATCGACCTCGTGTTCGAACGCTTCTGGAAGCGCGACCTCGAAATCGAGGATCCGGCCGTGATCGCCTCGGTGCTGGAGGAGGCGGGCGTGCCGGCCGCCGACTTCGCGGGATGGGCGGAAGACGAGGGACGTCAGCGCCACGACGCAATTCAGCGCGAGGCCGAGGAGCTCGGCGTGTTCGGCGTCCCGAGCTACCTCTACCGGGAGGAATTGTTCTGGGGCGGCGACCGGCTGGGGATGCTGCGCTATCGCATCGAGGAGACGCTCGCCCGGTGATCGAACTGTGGATTCCGATCACGATCTTCGCCGCCTTTTGCCAGAACCTCCGAAGCGCTGTCCAGAAGCATCTCAAGGGTGTGCTTTCGAACACGGGCGCGACGTTCTCCCGGTTCGGCTACGGCTTCCCCGTCGTGTTCGCCTACGTGCTGGCACTGCACTATGGCGCCGACATGGCGTGGCCGGAGCCCAACCTGCGTTTCGTCATCTACGGCCTCATCGGCGGCGCGGCACAGATTGCTGCGACGTTCCTCCTTGTCTGGCTGTTCTCTTTCCGCGACTTTGCGGTCGGCACGACCTATTCCAAGACAGAGACGGTTCAGGCAGCGCTGTTCGGACTGATCATCCTCGGAGACGGAGTGGGCCTTGCTGGCAGTATCGGAATCTTCGTCAGCCTGATCGGGGTGATGCTGCTCTCGACCGCGAAGTCCGGGCTCGAATGGCGGAAGCTGCTGCTCAGCTGGACCGAGCGGACGGCGCTGATCGGTGTGTTGTCAGGCACGCTCTTCGGGATTGCGGCGGTCACGTTCAGGGCGGCGTCGCTCTCGCTGGATGGCGGCCCGGATGGGGAGGGGCCGGACTTCCTGATGCGGGCGGGCTTCACGCTCGTCTGTGTCATTCCGGCTCAGGCGATCGCCATGGCGGTCTGGATGGGCTGGCGCGAGCCCGGGCAGCTTCGTGCCGTGCTGAGGTCGTGGCGCTGGGCGAGCATCGCGGGGCTGGCCGGTGCGGTGTCTTCCATCGGCTGGTTCACGGCCATGACGATTCAGAACGCTGCCTATGTCCGGGCGCTCGGTCAGATCGAGCTCCTATTCACCTTCGCTGCCGGCGTCCTCATCTTCAAGGAACGCAGTTCCCGCCTGGAGGTCATGGGCATCTTCCTCGTCACCGCCGGGATCCTGATCCTGGTCAGCGGTTGAGGTCATTGCTCTGGGGACAAGGGCTTCAACCTGCGAGATCGGAACTGACGCTTGAAGCGGGGCTGGCCCGCTTTCACCGTACTGGCGCTCAATGGAAATCCCTTGATCGCGGGATGACACGCTGGTTCCTCGGATGGCGCGCCAGCGGGGGCGAGGCGGCGTAAGGCCCGTGCTTCTGGTGGACGGCATCGCCGTTTTCGGACAGCTGGGAAAGCCAGCCGGTGATGTCCTCGAGGCGATCGGCGACCAAGTGGACAATTTTTCCGGTGCGCTGAATCCGTCCCCTGACCCAGGCCAGCCGGCTGGTCATCACGACCCGGCGGAACGCTTCCGTTGTTCTGGGCCAAACCACCACGTTCACGACACCGGTTTCGTCTTCCAGGGTCATGAAGATGACCCCCTTGGCGCTGCCGGGGCGCTGTCTCGCCAGGACCACGCCGGCGGCGACAGCTGACTGACCGTCGCGGGCATCTTGGTTGATTCTTTCGGCCGGCAGGGTTCCCGAGGGCGCGAGTCTCTTGCGCAGGAATGCGACGGGGTGTGCTTTCAAGGACAGGCGCAGAGACCGGTAGTCGGCGAGGACATGCTCACTCAGCCGTAACGGCGGAAGCGGGATTCTTGTGGCGCTGTTCGATTCGGAATGGGTGTCAAACAGGGGCATCTCGGGCGTGTCCTCAAGGGCCTCCCATAGTGCTTCGCGTCGGTCGGAACCGATGGAACGAAAGGCGTCCGCTTCGGCGAGGCACTTGAGAGTGGCGTCCGGAATGCCGGTGCGCCGGCGTACATCGGCGACACTCGCGTACCCCTGGTCACGTTTCTCTGTCACGAGATTGGCGTCGTTTTCGCGGAGCCCTCCGATCTGGCGCATACCGAGCCTGAGTGCCCAATGCTCGCCGGACGTCGGTTCCAGCGAGTTGTCCCAATGGCTCATGTTGACGTCGACGGATCGTACCTCGACACCGTGCTCGCGGGCGTCGCGCACGATTTGCGCCGGCGCGTAGAAGCCCATGGGCTGTGCGTTCAGCAAAGCGCAGGCAAACACTTCGGGATGGTGGCACTTGAGCCACGACGACACGTAGGCCAGATGCGCGAAGCTGGCGGCATGGGACTCCGGGAACCCGTACTCGCCGAAGCCTTCAATCTGGCGAAAGCAGCGCGCCGCGAGTTCGGAGTCGTAACCGCGCCTGATCATGCGACCGACCATCTTCTCGCGGAGCAGAGGCAAGGTTCCGCGCTTCCGGAAGGTGGCCATCGAATGACGCAAGGCATTGGCTTCGTCGGGACTGAACCTGGCCGCCGTGATGGCGACGCGCATTGCCTGCTCTTGGAACAACGGCACGCCCAGGGTTTTCTTCAGCACTCTTTGCAACTCGTCTGGCGGACCGTGGTCCGGACTGGGTTTCGGGTAAATCACCAGTTCTAGGCCGTCGCGCCGCCGCAGATAGGGGTGCACCATGTCGCCCTGGATCGGACCGGGGCGTACGATCGCAACTTCGATCACCAGATCGTAGAAACAGCGCGGCTTGAGGCGCGGCAGCATGTTCATTTGTGCGCGGCTTTCGATCTGGAACACGCCGATGGAATCAGCGCGGCAAAGCATGTCGTAAACCGCTTGGTCCTCGCGCGGTACGTCGGAGAGTTTCAGGTCGATGCCCCGGTGGCGTTTCAGCAGTGCGAATGCCTTGCGAATGCATGTCAGCATGCCGAGAGCAAGCACATCGACCTTCATGAAGCCGAGAGCCTCCAGATCGTCCTTGTCCCATTCGACGAACGTACGATCCTTCATGGCCGCATTGCCGATCGGGACCATGTCGCACAGGGGGCTGCGGCTCAGCACAAACCCGCCGACGTGCTGGGAAAGGTGGCGGGGAAACCCTATCAGCTGGGAAGCCAGGGCAAGGGTCATGCGAAGAGCCGGATCGGCAGGGTCAAACCCGGCATCACGGACACGTTCCTCGGAGAATCCTCCCTCGGTCCTGAGGGAATCGGCAAGGGCCGCCGCCGTATCTTCGGACAGGCCCATGGCCTTGCCGACCTCGCGGGCGGCGCTACGGGCACGGTAGGTAATTACGGTCGCGGCCAATGCCGCCCGATCTCGACCGTACCGCTTGTAGATGTACTGGATGACCTCCTCACGCCGTTCGTGCTCGAAGTCGATGTCGATGTCGGGCGGCTCTCTGCGCTCAGGAGAGATGAAGCGCTCGAACAGCAGGTCGATCTCGGCCGGATTGACGGCAGTAATGCCCAAGCAGTAGCAGACCGCCGAATTGGCTGCCGAACCACGCCCCTGACACAGGATGTCCTGCTGCTTGGCGAACTGGACGATGTCGTAAACCGTGAGGAAATAACAGGCATAGCCGAGCTGCGCGATGAGTCCGAGTTCGTGTTCCAGCGTGCTGCGGAGCATCTCGGGAAGCCCGTCGGGAAAGTGTCGGGCAGATCCTTCCCAGGTCAGATCCTCCAGATGCTGCTGCGCGGTTCTGCCTGCAGGTACGGGTTCATCGGGATATTCGTACGTCAGCTCGTCGAGACGAAAGCTGATCGACTTGACAATTTCGACGGTACGGGCGGTCAGCGCTTCGTATCCGGCAAAGAGACGCATCATCTCGGCCGGGCTCTTCAGGTGGCGTTCTGCGTTGGCATTCAGCTGGTAGCCGGCGTTCTGGACGGTCGTATGTTCGCGAATGGCAGTGAGGACGTCCTGCAGCGGGCGACGTTCGGGGAGGTGGTAGAGAACGTCGTTGGTGGCGACCAGCGGCATTTCATGACGGTCAGCGAGCTTGGCCAGCTGGGCGATACGGGCGCGGTCATCACCCCGGTAGGGCATGTGAGTCGCCAGATAGAGCGGCCCCGGGAGACGGTTGCGTAACGCTGCGAGCCTTGTTGCGAAGGTTTCCATGTCCGGGCCGGGAGGGGGCACGACAATCAGGACCTGGCCCTCGGCATGGACACAGAGATCCTCCAGATGGAGTTGGCAGCTGCCCTTGCTCGCGCGCCGCTGCCCCAACGTCAGCAAGCGACAAAGGCGGCCATACGCTTCACGGTTGCGCGGGTAGCACAGCAGAGAGAGACCGTCTTCAAGATCAAGACGGACGCCGACCAGCAGGTGGATTCCTGCGTCCTTGGCGGCCACATGTGCCCGCACGATGCCCGCCAGCGAGTTTCGGTCGGTGATTCCGATTGCTGTCAGTCCCAGCGCTGCCGCCCGTTCCACCAGTTCTTCGGGATGAGAACCGCCCCGGAGGAAGCTGAAGTTAGTGGTGGTCTGCAGTTCGGCGTACAAGGGCGCCTCATCCGTACAGGCCGTGGAGAAACCAGCGGGAGACACCGTTGCCGCGGAGGCCGGTGCGATAGAGCCAGTAGCGATGCCCGTCCGTGTCTTCGACACGCCAATAGTCGCGTGTCGCCTGGTCGGTGTGCGGTACCCACCATTCCGGAGCAATGCGTTCAGGACCCGCGGCTCGGGTGATGCGCCGTCGCACCCGTCGCCAGATGAACAAGCGCGGCGGGCCATCCGGCATCAAGGCTATGACCTGCAAGGGTTCCGGTCGTTCAAACAGACGGAACGGGCGTGGAGGGAGGTCCGGGTACGAAAATGGGGATGTCTTGGCTTCTCCGGGGCCAGCAAAACGCTCGGCCTGTTCCGGGAAACGGCGTTCTGTGAAAACCGGACGGAGGACGGCATCGGCTCCCAGGCGCGCCACGAGTCGGTCGACCAGCGGGGCAAGGTTGTCCTGCTGACTGCCGTCGAGTAAAGGCTGCCTGGCTTCCAGCGGTTCCACCAAGGTTGCGTGAATCACGATGGCATCGATCCCGAATCCAGGATCCACGGTTTCGAGTTTGCCTGCGAACAGGCGCTGGAGATGATCCTTGTCCCGCGTCGGCCGGGAGGCCGCCACGGTGCGTTCGGCCATGCTTCCGTCGATCCCGAAACACCAGAGCGCAAGCCGTCTTGCGCCATGCTGGCCGCGTTTCAGCGCAACCGTGAGCCGGGCCATCATGTTGGCCAGCGCCGTTTCCAATCCCTCTCGGTGCATGACCGGTTCCGCGAAGTCCAGACGCCACCGATAAACCGGTGGCGGGGCCAGGAGGGAGAGATGTTCGTTCCGGTTGCCGAGCACCTGGTCGAGGCGCTGAAGCAGCCCGTTTTCGGCGCCGCAGGGTGGGAATCTGCGCTCCAAGGCTGCGCGTGGCAATCGAGTGATCGCGCCGATGGTGCTTAGCCCCAGGTGACGCAGTGTCAGGGTGTGGCTGCGCGTCACTCCGAGGGCCTCAACGGGCAGGGTCTTCAAGGCTGCCCGGACCTTGCCGGGTTTGACGATGCGTTGGTGCTCAAGGGCAAAGCGAGCCAAGGCTCTGGCGGCACCGGGAGTATCGGCGAGCCCCAGGCGCGTCTCCAGCCCGAGCCTCGTCAGCCGTTTTGAAACCGTTTGCATCATCGCCTGCTCGCCACCGAACAGATGGGAGCAACCTGTGACATCGAGCAAGAGACCGTCGGCGCCGTCGCATGCGACGCGGGGTGTGAAACGGCCGCACCACAGTCCCAACTGCACGAGGGCTTGTTGGTCAGCGAGGGGATCCGCCTTTTCGACGGTGATTCCTGCCACCAGGGCACGGGCGTCGACCAGACGCATCCCCGGCATCAGGCCGGTGTGTTCGGCCCGCTCATCGACGGCCGTCAGCACCATTCCGCGTCGACCGGGGGCCGCCAGTACCAGCGGAGGAGAGTTAACTCGCTCGAAGGACTGCGGGGCGGAATGTATTCCGCTCGTGGATAGCCGTCGCCGGTCGATGGCCCAGCGCGGCAGCCACACAGAAAGCACCCGCTTCATGGTGCCACTCCACATTGCACCGCGCTGGGCGACCGCCCCGGCAGCGGACGAGTCCGAGGCGCCACCGGGGCGCTCCGGGAGCGCGGATGTCGAGCGAGTCGTGAGCGGAGGGGAGAGTCCTGACCAGCCATCGCGTGGCCGCTGCGCTGGTTGGAACGAGTCCATCGTCGCGCAGCAGCAAGGCGGGGGTCATGCTTTCCTGAGCGGCCAGCGACAGCCGTCGGGTCATGGTGAAACCAATGCTCCTGATTTCGGCGAAAACCGCCGCCAGGGCGCCGGAGCGCAATCCTTCCTCCATGGCCCATAGGACCTCCTTGTCATGCCGGGCTCGGACGATCAGCAGTGCGTCCGGATCCCCCCCGAGGTCGCGCCATCCCCAGCCATGTAGACGGCCGGATCGACTTGCATCGCTTTCACAGATCAGGACGGTGTCACGTCCGGCCCGGTGCGACAGTCGATGCAGGAGGGCAACGAGAAAGGCTGCAGCCGACGGTCCGTCGGTGCCGGTGGTACCGGATGCTTCGTGCAAGGCGCCCGGCGTTAGCCCGTTAGGGGGGAGTGCGTCATCCAGCGTCTTGATTCCCGGAAGCCAGGCGGAATCCGGCTCGACAGGTGTGTGCTTCTTCGGTGGTCCTTCCAGCGCCGTGATCCGTTGCCGTAAGGTTGCCAGTGCGACGAAACGGGAGCTGTTATCCACGACGTGTCCGCCCGTTTCGTTCATTGGAGACCAGAATGTTCTTTATATGTTCTCTTAATGATATGTCAAGAACTGGATGTCGGATACAGAAGCCGGTCCTGGTCTAGCTTTTTTCGTGGTTTCTGTGCCCGCAAGGCCCGCTCGCCGGCTGCCCGGATGTTCTGCGGCAGCCAAGACCCCGTGGGGAGCGGGCACGCGTGTCTTGCCGCCATTCGCGGCCGAAGGATCCGCCAGGCCGCTTCCGCGTCACGCCTGGCGCGGATCTGGCTGTGAAGTCGGGCGGGACGTCCAGTGAGACACGACGCGGACCACGACGGCGGACACGGCAAAACAGAGTACGAGGAACGGTCCGGCCGGAAGATCAGCGGCAGCCGATGCCAGGATTCCTGCGATGACCGCCACGCCGCCGCTCAACAGGGCACGCAACAAATTGTACGAACCATCCGCCCGTCGCCCGGCCAGCGCCGGCAGAATCAAGCTCGCGAAGACGACGTACACGCCCAACAATTGAACGGATGCGGTGATCGCAAGTGCAAACAGAAGAAAGAACCCTTGTCCGCTCCGGAGATTCGGGTACCCGAGCCACAGTCCCGCGACCAGCAGATACACCGGCAGGAATGCGGCCAAATCTGACCATGACGTGAACAGGATCTGCCCTGAGAGCACGTGCTCGAGCTCTTCCCCTCCATGCGGGCTGTTGGCGAGCAGCAGCAGTGTCACCGACGCCGCAACGATGAAGCAGCTGCCGATGACCGCCTCCTGCTCGGCGGGCATGATCTTTTCCACCCACCGGAAAAAAAACGCAAACGTCGCCGCCGATCCGAATGCCGCGACCTGGATTCCGGCCCACGACGGCTCCATTACCCAGACGTTCAGCGCGACGATCGCGACGCCGGCCACCTGTGCCGTGGCAAGATCGATAAAGACGATTCCCCGCTTCAGGACCTCAATGCCAAGCGGCACGTGCAGCGCCGTACACAGGAGACCGGTCACGAACGCCGGCATGATGATCTCAAGGATCTCAGTATTGATCATGTACTTCTTCCAACAGCGCGAGCGTGACGTCAAAAAGGTCAAACAGGTTATCGACCCCCTCCAAGCCGCCGACGGTGAAGGGTAGCTCGACAATCGGGATTCCAGCCCTGTTGGAAAGCCACTCCATCCCCTTGGTCGGTTCATACGGGGCGCGGAGAATAGCCCGGGCTCCGGCACTCCGGGCCAGTTCCAGGACCTCTTGCAGATGGCTGACGGTCGGCGGGACACCGGGGAGGCGTTCGATCGCTGCGGCCTGTCTGATACCGGTCCACTCGTACAGGTAGGCCCACGATTCGTGGTACGCGACAACGGGCATGCCCGCTAGGCGCGACGACCGTTCCATCCATACTGCCGAGGCGCCCCGCCAACGCTCCTGGAATGCCGACAACTGCTGGCGATAGGTTTCGGTGTTCTCCGGATCGATCACGACCAGCCGGCGGGCCAGCTCCGAGGCCATGTAGCCAATGTTCTCCGGCAGGAGTTGCACGTGCGGATTCCCCTCCGCGTGCACGTGTCTGGGTCTGCGGTCGACGACGCTCGGAGGATCCAGCAATCGGACATGCTCGCTGGCGATCAGGTGTCCGGGCTGACCATGCTGGAGGGACGCACTCGCGCCAAGCTGCAGGAGAACAGGGAGCCAACCGTCCTCCAGGCCTGCCCCGGTGCAGAACAGCACATCCGCCCGGCGCACGTGTTCGATGAGACTGGGGCGCATCCGGATGTAGTGTGGGTCTTGACGGCCATGCGTTCCCGCGTAGACGCTGACCGCATCGCCCCCGATTTCCGAGGCCAGGGCCGCCCACTCGGGTTCGCAGGCAAAAATCCGCACCTCGGCGACGGCCGGGGATGGTTCGACCATCACCAGCACGGCCAACGGGGCGCCCCAGATCGCCCACGCAAGTGGTTTCAGCAACATTGCTCGGCCCCAATTGTTACGCATGGCCGCATACGTTCCCAAACTCATGATGGGCTGCAGGTACACTTGGGCGTCAGTCTCAACGTGGGTCAGGGATCCCCGGCCGAGCTGCAACGGCGTCCGTCCGAAGCCACTGTTGGCCCGCTCGGCCGTCGGCGTGATGGTGGAAGGATAGTGTTCGACCTTGTACTCGTCGCGCATCGCGTCGGTGGCCGAACTGACCGGACTAAGGCGTGTGCGACGGGCACCAATCCGCCGAGCGTGGTTGAACGCGTAGGTGTGTGGCAACGTGTCAGCCGGCCCCTGCGCCCTCGACTTCGTGTATGTCCAGTTCTTCTTCGACTGCGCAGTAGTCGTTTCCGATTCGTCAGAAAACGTCACCCGGCAGGGTGAGCCCCTGTTTGCGGAGAATGCCGGTGGGCGCAAATGCGCCGTGGACATTAAAATCGTGGGAAGGCGTGTCCGCGGAAAATGGGCCTTCTGCGAGCCGATCATGATGCTCATGCTCGTCGTCATCGGCATGGTCATCCCGTGGTCGTCGCCACTCCTGCGCCCGGCAGTGATCCGCTCGATCCATACGCACTGATCGGAACCGACGGGTTGCGGCTGAATTCACCCGCAAGGCCGACGTTGCCGAGAACGCGCCAACAACGTTGCCGGAAGCGGGGAAGGGAACGTCGTCCCGGAAAAGCCCCACTCCGGCTTCCGCGCACGAAGCGATCAGAAACGCGGACGCAAACTCGAGTCTGGTATCGCTATCGGGTTTGTCGCTGAAGCCCCGGTACCGAAGCAGACTAGTCGGGAATGGCCTCCAGCCGGGTCAGGATCTCGGAGAAGTACGAAAAGAGGTCCGTGACCTCGGGGAAGGAACCCACCGTGGAGGGCAGCTCCACGAGCGGGAGGCCACTTCGCTCCGACAGCCATTCCGCGGCGTCGGTGGGCTCGTAATTAGCACGAACGATGGCCTTGACTTCCGTCGAACGGGAATGTTGGAGCACTTCCTGAAGGTATGGAGCGGACGGCGGGATGCCGGGCACGCGCTCCATGGAGGTGACCTTTTCCAAGCCCAACCAGTTGAAAAGGTAGGCCCAGAAGGCGTGCTGAACGATCAGCGGGGTGCCACGGAGCGCTTCCGCGCGGGGCTCCCATTGCGCCATTGCGTTGTCCCAGCGGGCATGGAAGTCCGCCAGCCGGGACTGGTAGGCATCGGCACGATCAGGATCGATTGCGCCGAGGCGTGCGGCGACCTCGCTGGCAAGCACCGTGATGTTGCGGGGGTCAGCGTGGACGTGCGGATTGCCGCTTGCATGGACGTCACCCATGCTGCGGTCGATGACCGTGGGACGTTCCAGGACCTCCACGTGTTCGGCCGCCATCAGGTGGCCCGGCTGTCCCGGCTGGATGCCCAGTCGTCCGCCCCGTTGCATCAGGACCGGGAGCCAGCCGACCTCAAGCTCGGCCCCGGAGCAGAACAGGAGGTCCGCCCGGCGGATCTGGGCGATCAGGCTCGGCCGGGCGCGGATGTGATGGGGGTCCTGCCCGCCGTGCGTCGCGGAGTACACGGTCACGTCACTGCCGCCCACTTCCTGGGCAAGGGAAGCCCACTCGGGTTCGCAGGCGAATACCCGCACCTCCGCCGAGGCCGGGAGCGTGGACAGGGCTGCCGCTGCCGCCAGGCAGCCCGCCACCAGGGTGCGTGTAAGGAAACGATGCATCGCGCCCTCCGTCAGAACGTGTGGGCCGCGTGGGCGCCGAGGCTCATGATGTACTGCAGCAGGATCTGGTCATCCTGCTCGACGAATACTGGGGCATCTTCGCCGTGCGCGTCCAACCTGCCATGGACGAAATTCTGGACTTCCTCGCGGTTGTACTGCAGCCGAATGCGGCTGAACTCGCTGTTGGTCCAGTCCGCCATGACCGCGTAGCCAACGGAGTCGTCGAGTGCAGGAGTGACAAGGTCATGTTCGCAATGGTCGCCGTGCAGCACGCACCCAGGGATGTCCGGTGGGGTCAGCCGCGCGTAGCGGGCACCAATCCTGAAGTTGCGATTGAGTTTGTAGATGCCCTGCACGTAGAACCCCATGGCGGTCGAATCGGTGAATGTCGGGGTGTCGTACTCGCCAGGAAGGCTGTAGTAGCCGTCCTCTACCCGCCAGAACACCTCGCCCTGAAGGATCACCTCCTGTTCGCGGGGATTGCCCGTGGGCGCCCAGGTCACACGGGCGTCGACGGCATACATGGTCGCGTCGCCCGAAAACTCGCCGTCGGTGAACGCGTCGATATTTGCCCACGCCGCGAGACCTTCGTCTTCAGCGTGGTCGTCGTGATCGTCGTCGTGCGCGTCATGGTCGTCGTCATGCGCGTCGTGGTCATCATCGTGTGCGGCGTGATCGTCATCATGCGCGTCGTGGTCGTCGTCGTGTGCGGCGTGATCGTCATCATGCGCGTCGTGGTCGTCGTCGTGCGCATCGTGGCCGTGTTCGTCTTCCTCCCCGCCATGCGCGTGGTCGTGGCCGCCAGCGCGGTTGTGAGCTTCGCCTGCCATCATGTAGGCGCCGATGCGCCACGCACCGTTGCGGCCGAAGTCACCGCCCATCCGCCCAAAGACAGACCAGGCATTGCGGCCGTTCGCCGAACCTGCGAAGGGGACGTCGTCGCCGCGGAACAACCCGCCGCCGACCTCGGCGTAGATGTCGGTCGGCAGGACGTAGGAGAGCTCAAGGCCGTCGTCGTTGAACGAGTGGTCAAGGAAGGCCCGGTAGGGGATGGGACGGTCGGAGAAATCGTCGGCGTGCAAATGGATCTCGTTGAGGTACCCGAAGGTCCACAGCGCCCGCCCGGCCTTGATTCGTGCCCCGTCCGGCAGACCGGCGCCCGGCAGCGTCTGGATGTAGAACTCCTCCACCTCCAGTTCGACCGACTCGCCCGGAGGGACTTCCAACGCGATCGTCGCGGCCCCGAAGAACTTGTCGTCCACATTCCCGGTCAGCGTGAATTCGGGGTGGCCCAGCGAGAAACCTTCGACAGGACGTTCGGCACCGTGTCCCACCTGGAATCCGGCAGGCGCGAAGGCCTCAGATTGGGTCGAGTACCGGGGATCCAGGACCATGCCGATCGCGGGATTGAAGACATTGTCCGTGGTGAATGCCTTGCGCCCCATCGGGGAGACCGCTGGCTGTGCGGGCTGGGCCGGGGTAGTCGTCATGGCCTCGAGCTGCCCTTCCAGGGCCTGGATGCGGGCCTCGTATTCCTGCTTGATGGCCTGGATCTCGGCAGCGAGTTCCTCTGCCGTCGGTGCCGAATCCTGGGCGTGCGCCTGAAGCGCGATGCAGACCATGATGGACGAGAGGCCTGCTGTCCACAGAGCCTGGACGATGGTGCGCATGTCGAAAGCCTTTTCCTGTTCCGAGCGAGAGTTGGGCGTCGGTTTCCTCGTCCCGCACAACAGATGTGCCGTTTGAAAGGTCTCCGGGCGGACTCCCGGAGCGGATGAAACCTTATAACAGCTGTTACATAGTAACAACCGTTGCCCTGCCTCGAGTACCGGAAGGTGACCCCTGCGGGCCGCGCACGGAATCATTCTCACCTGCTCCGCACGTATCGTGCTCGCGGTCGGTGCGAGCACCAGTTGCCCGGCTCGCAGGTCTCAGGTCAGGCGGACATCGGAGGAGCGCGGATGCGGTTTGCTCGCAGTGTGCGAGTCGCGACCGGAAGCGAGGTGGTCGTGGTTGGCGGCTCGAGAAAGCTGAGTGCGCGATCCTGCAGAGTAATAGGGAGAAGAGAAATCTCTGCAGAAACAAGCGGGAACTCGCATGGCCCTTGCTCATCGTGCGAATGCTCGTCGTGGCCGAACTCCACCGCATGGTGGCTGGCGGCGACTTGCGCAACCAGTAGACCGACAGCGAGCGGGACGCAGAGGCAGCTTCGGGTCAGGGACGTGATCCTGTGACCAGCGTAGCGAGCCATTTCGTCAGACTACATGACCTGTCCAGCCCCCAGCTAGCGGGCTGGCGTGAAGGATCCAGTCGCACCGGCAAGCCTGTTTCCTGACGGCCGCGCCGGGCCCACAACCAGAGCGGTGGCTCGTGTTCCGACCCGCCCGATGCTCAGTTTTCCGATGCGGTGTGTGCGCCCTGCGCACTGCTAGCTTCGGATCCACGAAAGCAGGAATCCGCATAGATTCCGTGATTTCAATCGTGCTTGCTATCGGCGGCCGGCGGAGCGCCAGCATTGCGGACGGTGGTCGGCCAAGTACACTGGCTTGACGAGGAGGATTGCGAATGAGTTCCCCAATCGTTGCCCAAGAGGAGCCCTTCTGCGTCGAAGTCGAGGCTGGAAAGAACTACGCCTGGTGTGCCTGTGGCAGAAGCGAGAAGCAGCCCTGGTGTGATGGCTCACACCGGGACACAGAGTTCTCGCCGGTCGTATGGAAGGCAGAGAAATCAGAAACGGTGTTCCTGTGCGGGTGCAAGTCGACCGGCGACAAGCCGTACTGTGATGGCACCCACAACATGCTTTGACCATGTGGACGACTGAGCAATCGGCAGCGGTGCTGCTGGAACACCGGCGCAAGCTTCGACCCCAGCACGAACTCCCATCGGGAGCGGTACCTGCGGACCGGGATGCGGCGTACCGCGTGCAGGATGCACTGATCCAGCTTCACCTTGATGCGGGCGACGGCCCGGTGGCGGGGTGGAAGGTCGCGCTCACCAATCCGGCCATGCAGGCAATGTTTGGTGTGGACGAGCCGGCCGAAGGCGCCATCTTCGGGCCCCTCGTGCATGCATCGGGGAAACGACTGGATCCCGGAAAGTACCGTCATCTGGGTGCGGAGGGCGAAATCGTCCTCCGCATGCGCGAGTCGCTCACGCCGGACCAGGCTCCGTTTACCGCAGAATCGGTGTCCGAGTCCGTCGGCGGGTACATGGCCGGGATCGAGATCGTCGACGATCGGGATGCGGGCGCGGACGCGACCATCGGGCTCCTCGTGGCCGACAACGCGATGAACTACGGCTGCGCGCTCGGGCGCGAATCGGCGTACACACCGACGATCGATCTCGCGCGTGTTTCCGGGCGGTTGACGATCGACGGTCAGCCGGCGGGGGAGGGCGTCGGCGAGAACGTGCTGGGTGGTCCGCTGCACGTCCTGGCGTTGCTGGGGAACTCGCTGGCGAGACGCGGCCGGAGCCTGCGGGCGGGTGACATCGTCATGACGGGAAGCCTGGCGGTGACCGTCTGGCCGCAACCGGGTGAGGCGATTCGGTGGGAGGTTGATGGACTTGATCCCGTTGAGTTCTCGCTTGCCCCCGACGGGACGACGTAAACATGGGGATGGTGGAAGAGGTCCGGGTCCACCGACTCGTGGAACATCTCTTGGCTGGTCGCGCCGACGGCACCGCGTTTGACGGGACATGGGACGACAGCCTGACGCCGCAGACGATGGCGGAGGCCTATCGCGTTCAGGATACGATTGTCCGGCGCATGCGCCCTCGGGGGACCGAACCCGGCGGCTGGCGGATCGCGCTGACCACGGATGCCCAGCAGAAGCAACACGGCGTCGTGCATCCGGTGGTCGGGCCTGTCTGGGATCGGGACCTGCACGCTTCCCCGTTCGGATTGCCTGTCGGCGACACGCATAACCCGCTGGCGGGCGCCGAACTTGCACTGCGAATCAAGCAGCCAATGTCGGCCGAGGATGGTCCCTGGAGCCGTGAATCGGCGGCCGCGGCCGTCGAAGCGGCGGCGTTGGCCGTCGTGATTTACGACGACCGCAACATTTCCGGGCTGGCTGCGTACACGATCGGGCTGGGTATCGCGGACCTGGCCGGCTCAGCCCTGGGCATCCTCGGCCCGGAAACTGATGACCTCGGCGCGCTGGAACTCGATGGCCTCG
Source organism: Rhodospirillales bacterium (assembly GCA_028824295.1). Lineage (NCBI taxonomy): Bacteria > Pseudomonadati > Pseudomonadota > Alphaproteobacteria > Rhodospirillales > Rhodospirillales bacterium. The sequence goes on from JAPPED010000033.1 coordinate 30,846, forward strand.
AACTCCACACCACCTTGGACGGGCGTGACGTGGGCGTGGCCAGCACGTCGACCTATCTCGCTCATCCGTACGAAATCGTGTCCTGGGTCGCGACTCATCTCAATGTCCGCCGTCGACAACTTGAGCCGGGCGATGTCGTGCTGCTGGGATCCCCGGGTGATCCGTTTCCACTGGGCCCTGGCGATCGAATCGCGGTCGCCAATGACGCGCTTGGCATTGCGGAACTGGCGCTTGAGGTTCAACCGGGGGCCGCTTGACCCGTTCAGAGACTGGGGCGGCGCTCGCAGAGGAATTGGCTGAACCGGTCCCGGCTGTGGAACAGTAACGTGGACGTCTCGACCGGCGTGTAAGGCGATTGCTTGACGTCGGTCCACTGGCCGTCGTCGCGAAGTCCACGGCAAGCCAGGTCCGCGTCTTCGGGCCGGTGCACCCGCACTTCGTACTGATTGACGCAGTCGCACGCGCAGACCCGAAGCATCTCGAAGCCGTCAACGGGGATCTCTTCACCCGCGTGGGCGATCGCGGTCAGACAGCTAAACGCGACCCAGGCAACTGCGTTTCGGAATGCGGTGTGCATGGGCCTATGGTGCACCGAAGCACCACACTTGCCAAGTGCCAGGGGCAGTGATCGAGAGGGGGGCGGCGCTCCGCCTGCAATCTCTCGAGACCGTCAGCGGGCTGGCGTCCTCTTGGTCGTTTGGCCGTTGGCCGAAGCACCGAGGATCACCTTCGTCGGGTTGACGCGGAGCACGCAAACGTATCGGCCTTGTTCCAATCGCGCTGCGCACATGAAAAAAGGCCGGACGGGCATCGCCCGTCCGGCCTCGAATAGCTGACTGGAATGCCTGGACGCGGATGGACCGCGCCCAGGTTCCGGTTCTAGGTCAGGCTGCCGTGATGTCCTCCGGACGGATCGGCAGGTTGCGAACCCGCTTGCCGGTCGCGTCGAAGATCGCGTTGGCCAGCGCCGGGGCAAACGGCGGGACCATCGGCTCGCCAACACCACTCGGAATGTGATCGTTCTCGATCCGGTGGAGGTGGACGTTGAGCGGAGCGTCGTCGATCCGCGTCACCGGGTAGTCGTGGAAGTTGCTCTGCTCCACAGCACCCTGGGCATAGCTGATGATGCCCTGGCGTGCGATGGTGTTGCCGTAAACGGCAGCGCCTTCACACTGGGCCCGGATCCGTTCCGGGTTCGCGCCCAGACCGCAATCCAGCACCGTGTCGACCCGCGTGATGGAGTAGTTTCCATCGTCCGCGACCTGCACGCGCACCGCCTGGGCGATGTACGACAGGAACGAGCGGTGCACCGCGAGACCAAGACCGTGCCCCTTCGGAAGCGGTTTCCCATATCCGGAGACGTCACGGGCTTTCCGCAGCACGCCGGCCAGACGGCCGGTGTCGATCGGGTAGTCCTCGATCGGGTCACCGTAGTTCCAGTAATCCTCGACCTTCTCTTTCGTCAGGTCGATGATTGCCGGCTCACCGATGAGCTCAAGCTGGAACTCGACCGGGTCGCGGCCGATCTCGTGCGCCAACTCGTTCGCGAAGCTGTTGATCGCGAAGGCGTGCTGGATGTTGTTCACGGAGCGGTACCAGCCGATCCGGGTGTGCAGGTTCGCATCCCCGTTCTCGATCCGAATGTTCTCGATCGAGTTGTAGGGCATGTCGATCAGGCCAAGACCGTGCTCAATGTTGAACCCGATCTTCTGTTCCGGGACCCACAGACCCAGGATGGACGGGAACGCCACACCGTGCCGCCATCCGGACACCCGGCCGGCGTCGATGACCGCGCTGACGCTCTGGGCACTCGCGGCGTGGTAGTAGCCGTTCTGGATTTCATCTTCACGGGTCCAGACCAGGCGCACCGGGGCGCCTACCTCGCGTGAGAGGTAAGCCGCTTCCACGGCGTAGTCCGCCTTGGACTTCCGACCGAACCCGCCACCGAGCAGGGTGATGTGCACCAGCACATTTTCCTTCTCGATGCCGAGTACCTCGGCGATCGTGTCCCGAACCGCCATCGGATGCTGGGAGGCTGCCCAGATCTCGACCTTGCCGTCCTGGTAGTTAGCGACCGCTGCCGGCGGCTCCATTGGCATGTGGATGAAGTACGGCACGAAGTATTCGCGCGTGAACTCCTTCGCCGACGCCTTGTCACGGGCCAGCTCGTAGCTGCCGCGTTCACGGATCGTGGTACCCGGTTCGGCTGCCGCCTTGCGGAGCGCAGCGTCGTACGACGGGCTGTCGAGGGCACTGTTCTCCGATTCGGACCACTGGACGTTGAGCGCCTTGCGGCCTTCCAGGGCAGCCCACGTGTTGTCGGCGATAACGGCGACACCGCCCAGCTGCTTGAACGCGATCGGCAGGTCCGGCATCGGCAGCTCGATCGTGCCGCGGACGCCCGTGATCGCCATGGCGGCGGAGTCGTCGTAGCTCTCGACCTTGCCGCGGTACACCGGCGAACGCGCGACCACAGCGGTCTTCATGCCGTCCAGCATCGTGTCCGCACCGAACATGCCCTTGCCGGTGGTCATGTCGACCAGGTCGACGTACGCGTCCGGCGTGAAGGCGGATTCGTTGGCGATGTACTTCCAGTCGCTGCGGTCCTTGACCTGGACCGTAGCCGGGTCCGGAGCCTCGAGGCCGGCAGCCGTGGCGACGAGCTCGCCGAAGTCGGCGGAACGGCCGCTTGTAGCGTGGCTCACGCGGTGGTTCTGCGCAACGCACTCTTCAGCTGGCACGCCCCACATTTCGGCGGCAGCCATCTCAAGCATCTTGCGCGCGCCCGCACCGGCGGCCCGCAGGTGATTGATGTCCCGACGGACCGAACGGGAGCCGTCCGTGTCGAGCTCTTGGCCGAAGTCGTTCCACTTCTGTTCGGCGTCCGCCTGGACGACCGAGCAGCGAGCCCAGTCGGCTTCCATCTCGTCAGCGATGATCATCGGCAGCGAGGTGCGGACACCCTGACCCATTTCGGACCGGGCGCAGGTGATCGTTACGGACCCGTCACCGTCAACCGCAACGAAGAGGTTGGCTTCGAGTTTCCCTTCCGCCGCGTTTGCGGGAAGGCCCAGCAACTGATCGGAACCAAGCCGGGCACCCAGAACGAATCCAGTGGTACCGGCGATGCCCTTCAGAACCGTGCGTCGGCTCAGATTAGTAAGCATGGTCATGGTCAGACCTCCTTCGCGGCCGTTTTCACGGCAGCGAAAATGCGCTGGTACGTGCCGCAGCGGCAGATGTTGCCGCTCATGCCGTCCAGAATCTCCCGATCCGACGGATCCGGGTTCTGGGAAAGCAGGGCCGCCGCTTGCATGATCTGTCCAGACTGACAGTAGCCGCACTGGGGAACGTTGTGAGCACGCCAGGCCCGCTGTACGGGGTGGTTGCCCTCCGCGTCCAGCCCTTCGATCGTGGTCACTTCCATGCCCTCAGCGGCCGACACAGGCGTGACACACGCCCGCACCGCTTCACCGTCCACGTGGACGGTGCAAGACCCGCAGAGACCGGTGCCGCACGCGAACTTGCTCCCGGTAAGGCCGAGCACATCTCGGACGTACCACAGCAGGGGCATGTTCGGGTCGCCGCCGAATTCCTGCGGATTGCCGTTGACAGTCAAATTCATGTCAACTTCCTCCTCGTTGTATCCGGACCCGCGGCCGCGAACCCGGAACTGGTGGTCGGCGTAGCAACCCCTCCAACTGGGAGCCGCCGCTACGTCGACAGCAGCCCCATGGTACTTTGCAAGGCGCGCAAGTCCAAATCGGGGCAATTCGTACGGTCGCGGCTCCAAAGTGGCGGGGCCTGAGGTCGCGCCTGGAGGGAATGATGGACAGTCTCGTCTATGCGGACGGAACCTGGCACGAGGGTGATCCGCCGCTCATCGGCGCCCTCAGCCAGAGCTACATGCACGGCACGGCCGTATTCGACGGCGCGCGGCTGTTCAACGATTGTGTCCCGGATCTCGGCCGCCATTGCGAGCGTCTTCTTCGGTCAGCCGCGGTGATGGGATTGGACCAGCCCGTCGATGCAGCGACGGTCGAGAGCCTCGCGCGCGAGGGCGCGCGCCGATTCGAGACGGGTGCTGAACTCTACATTCGTCCGTCCCTGTATGCGGCCCGCGGATTCCTCACGCCGGAGCCGGGGAGCACCCGTTTCCTGCTGTCACTCATGCGGATGGCGATGCCGGCTGCGCACGGGCGATCGATCACCGTGAGCCCGTTTCGTCGCCCCGGACCGGACATGGCCCCGACCGAAGCCAAGGCTTCGTGTCTCTATCCCAACGGATCGCGGGCCCTGCAGGACGCCGAGCGGCGGGGCTTCGACAATGCGCTGATGCTGGATGGCGACGGGAATGTGGCGGAGCTTGCGTCGGCCAACATCTGGCTGGGTCGCAACGGAGTCGCGATCACGCCGGTTTGGAACCGGACGTTTCTCAACGGAATCACCAAGTTGCGGGTATCTGCTCTCCTGGGCGAGCTCGGAATCGATGTCGTCGAGCAGACGGTTTCGCTGGACGACGTGATGGGGGCCGACGAGGTGTTCAGCACCGGGAACTGGGGCAAGGTGCTGCCGATTACCCGCGTCGACGATCACGAGTTTCCCGTGGGCCCCCTGTATCGTGCGGCCAGAGAGGCGTACTGGGCGTATGCCAAGACGGAGCCGTTGTAGGACGAGACACCTCGGCGGTCCTCGCAGTGCCGGCCCCCGGAGGGTCATGGCGTCTCTGGACCGGTGCCGGTTGCTAGGGACAGATCGGTGAACTTGCGGGCCGGCGCCGGCCCGCCAGAATGCCGAGCTTCAAGGGGATGTCGCCATGCAGTTGAGACTTCGGCAGATCTGCCTCGTCGCCGGCAATCTGGATCCCGTCGTGGATGCGTTGTGCCGGGTCTTTGGGCTCGCGGTCTGCCACGTCGACGACGCCGTTGCCGAATACGGGCTCGTGAACGCCTTGATGCCGGTCGGCAGCCAGTTTCTGGAAGTAGTGGCGCCGACCCGGCCGGGAACCGCGGCGGGCCGCTACTTGGAGCGGCGCGGCGGGGACGGCGGCTACATGGTTATTACCCAGTGCGACGATTTGGATCGCCGCCGGAGCCGGGTCGATGAACTCGGCGTCCGTGTCGCCAACCGCCTTTCCTACGGCCAGTTTCAGGGCATGCAGCTTCATCCCAAGGACACGGGCGGCACGTTCTTCGAGATCGATCGCCAGGAGGACGGTGATTCTGGGGACGGCGCGTGGCATCCGGCGGGCCCTGATTGGCAACCGTACGTCCGCACGGGTGTGGTGTCGGCGATCGCAGCGGCAGAGATTCAAAGCCCTGATCCTGACGCCTTGGCGGCGCGCTGGAGTGAGATCGCGCAAATCCCACTGATCCGGGACGCGGCGGGGGTGGCGACCCTGCCCCTTGCCAACGCGGATCTTCGCTTTGTCGTCGCGTCCGACGGGCGGGGCGAGGGACTGGCGGGACTGGATCTGGCCGCCGCGGATTCTGACGCGGCGATCGCCAGCGCACGCAGCCAAGGCTTCCCTCAAGATGGGAACGTGATTCGGGTCGCTGGAATGCAATTTGCACTCGTGTGAGGCATTGGCGAAGGTGGCGCGCCACGATGCCCACTGACTGCATTCCTGATGGGTCCCGCTAATTCAGACCAAAGGCTCCGGAGGCTATAGGCAATGTCTGATCATCTTTTGGAATCACGCGACAACGGCGTGGCATGGCTCACCCTGAACCGCCCGGATCGCCTGAACGCGATGAGCAACGAGATGCTGGATGGTCTCCTTGCCTCCATGCTTCGATTGGCTGCGGATGAGGAAGTCGGCTGTGTCGTGCTGACCGGAGCGGGACGCGGATTCTGCGCCGGCGGTGACGTCAAGGGCATGGCGCAGGGGTCACTTCGGGAAGCCAGCCTCGAGGGCCGGATGCAGGCGCTGCGGCGCAGGATGGAAGTCAGCCGCGTGATCTACGAGATGCCGAAGCCGGTGGTGGCCATGGTTCGCGGTCCCGCCGCCGGGGCCGGGCTGTCGGTGGCCCTGGCCTGCGACCTCCGAATTGGCGACGAGACCGCGCTGATGACAACTGCGTTTGCACAGGTCGGGCTGTCGGGCGACTTCGGTGGATCTTGGTTCTTGTCCCGACTGGTTGGTGCCGGCAAGGCCAAGGAACTCTATCTCACGGCCGCCCGGCTCACGGCATCCGACGCTCTTGAACTGGGGATCCTCAATCGCGTGGTGGCCAGTGACGCCCTCGAAGCCGAGACCCGGGCGTTGGCGGAGGGGCTGGCCTCGGGGCCCCGCGTCGCGCTGGGCTACATGAAGCAAAATCTCAACGGCGCCTGGACGGCTTCCCTATCCGAGACGCTGGACATGGAAGCCCGCAACCACACACGTTCGGGCTTTACCGAAGATCACCTGGAGGCCTCCAAGGCCTTTGTCGAAAAGCGGAAGCCCGAGTTCAGCGGCCGCTAGCGCTCGGCGTGCGATTGCCGGATCCGGCGCCCCACCGGGGGCGGGACAGCCGCGGCGGAATCAGAGCATCCGCTTGAGCGTGCCGTGCTTGTCGACAAATTGGTGTTTGAGGGCGGCGCCGGCATGGATGACCACGACCGGCAGGAGTCCGTAGGCGACGGCCGCGTGCACGCCGATGGCCAGATCCCGCAGGGTTTCCGACTGCGGGAAGACGGCCGGGATCACGAACAGGTCGAGAAACGGAAAACCGGCGCCGGCCGAGGTCGAGATCACGTAGCCGGAGGCCGGTAGGGCAAAGACGGCGCACAGCAGCAGGGCGTGGGTGAGGCGTGCCCCGTGCCGTTCCCAGTCGCGGAGTTCGGCCTGGAGCGGCGGGGACGGCGATACGAACTTCCAGACGGCGAACAGGACGGCCAATCCCAGCGCGGCCATTCCCAGCGAGCGATGCAGCGACAACGCCAAGTTGTACCGGCTGTCGAGGTAGCTCAGGTCCACTATCCAGGCACCCAGCGCGGTCAGTCCGATGATCCCGGCCGCAAGGAGCCAGTGAAGAAGTTTGCTCGCCAGGCCGTAGCTGCTTTCGGTGTTGTACAGCACGACGTGGTGGCGGGCGCCGCGCTACTGCCGGATCGCCTCGAGCATCAGGTGGATTTCGACTTCCTCTGCCGCCGGCCCCAGGTTGTAGTCCATGCCGAAGTCCCGGCGTTTGAGGACATAGGTGCCTTCGAAGCCCGCGCGGTAGCCTCCCCAGGGATCACTCCCTTCACCGATCAGGCGGACGGGGAACGAGATGGATTTCGTTACCCCGAGCAACGTCAGGTCTCCGGTCAGGGTGCCGCCGTCCGCGTTCCCCTGGAAGCCGGTGCTGACGAAGGTCACCTCGGGGAACTCGTCCACGTTGAAGAAATCCTCGTTGCGCAGATGCTTGTCTCGTTCCGCATGATTGGTGTCGAGACTGGTCGCGTCGATGGTGACTCGGATGCTCTGCACATCTGGCCCGGATTGCGGATCGTAGGTCATGCTTCCCTCGAAGCGATTGAAGCGACCGACCAGCCAGCTGAAGCCTAGGTGCTGGGTCCGAAATTGAATGAACGAGTGGCTTGGGTCGACCGTGTATTCCGCCGCACTCGCTGGAATGCCCGGACCCGTGGAGAGGAGGGCAGCCAGCACGGCGGCAAGGAAGACGGGCGTGGTGGTTCGATACGTCATGGGAGGCACGGCGGTTCCGGGAGAAGATGGCGTGAGAGTAGCAAGCAGGCAGGCGGCGGGCACGGCGTCCCGACGCTGCCCCGTTAACCGGCGCAGGTCGGTTCGGCGAATGGGCAGTGGTATGCTAGATGCCTATGTCTTTTGCTGGACCAGTTGTGCGTCTATTGCTTCGTCGGGCGGCGGCGGACCCGCGTGTTCGGAAGGCAGCCGCGGAGACTGCTGCCTCGGCAGTTCGCGAGGCGCGCGATATCGTCAACGACCCGTCGCCGGCCCGAAAACTCGGACGCCTTGCCGGCCGCGCGAAGCGGCGGCTTTCGGAGGCCGTGCGGAGCGACCACTAACTGTGCCGGGTCAGGTTGGAGTGTACTGGAGGCTCGGGCAGGCAGTGGCTTGCGCGCTGGCCCTCGCTGCATGCAACAGCCCAGAGGTACCGCCCAAGCCCCTAAACCCTGAGGTCGCCGCATTTGATCGTCTCCAGATGGCGTTGCCTGGCGGAGATGGGCCGATCGACGCGGAAGCCCTGGTGCTGGCCGCTATCGAGTACGCACCCTCCCGCCGCCGGGCGGAGGCCCGTTTGGCCCACATGGCTGCGTCCGTGCAGTTGACGGAGGTTAACCAGCCGTTCCTGTACGCACCGGAAGTCGAGTACCACACGGAAGGGGCGCCCTGGACTTTGGGATTGTCGGTCGAACGACCCTTTACCCGCGAAACCCTGCGGACAGCCCGAACTGACGCTGCGGTTGCCGAACGCGTAGCGGCGCAATGGGCTCTCGAGCGCGTGGGATGGGAGGTACGCGACCATATCCTGAAGGCTCTTGTGCGCATCGAGCACACGCGCCTTGAAATCGCCTTTGCCGAGGAAGATGTCGAACTACGGACGCAGGTGGAGGCGATGCTGCGGCAGGGGCTTCAGGCCGGCGTGTCGCGTCTGGCAGACGCCCAGCGAGCGGCCGCCCTTGCCCAGCAGGCCAGGCTCGCGCTCGACGCGGCGCGCTCGCGGGCGGCGGAGGCCGAGACCGCACTTGCGGCTGCTCTTGGCGTGTCGCGAATGGCGGTTCTGGGACGTGGAATCCGGCCACCGGTCGGTGAGTTGCTGCCGTCACAAGTCGACCCCGCCCAGTTCGACGCGATGCTTCGCCGGGCCCTGGTGCGCCGCTCCGATGTACTGGTGAAGATTGCCGCCTATGGTGCGGCCGAGGCGAGGCTCCGCGTGACGCTGGCCGAGCTGACTCCCGATATCACCATGGGGCCAGGCATCCTTTGGGACCAGAAGGACCTTGTGCTGCGTCTTGCCGGCGCCATCGTTCCGGTGCCCGAGATTACGGATGCGCGGGTCGCGATTGCGCTGGCACACCGGGACGAGGCTCGTCTGGCCTTCGAAGAGATGCAGGCACAGGTCCTCGCCGATGCCGAATCGGCATGGTCCCAGTTGGCCACGGCGGGCCGGGAATCCGCATCGGCGGAAGCCGAAATCACCGCCGCCAGCGAGTACGCTGCGCAAACCGCGACTGCAATCCGTCAGCGCACGTTGCCGGCTGCCGCTAAGCCTGACGCGGATCTTCGGTTGCTTGCGGCTCGCAGGGCGGCGGCAGCGGCGGAGTTGCGCAGGCAAATGGCCTTGATCAATCTGGAATTTGCGATGGAACGGATATTCAGCGACGATTCGGTTCCACGCGGAGCCCCCTGGCACCGCCCATCGCGGGATGACCGATGAAACCCGCCGCTCCGGATCGATGCGCGTAGTTCTCGCCCTGATCGCCGCATTCGCAGGTGGCTATGCAGCCGTGTACGGGCTGCAGCGCTTCGCCCCCGACGAGGTCCTTGCTGCGGTGAGCTTCGGACTGCTGCCGACCACTCGGGTTGAAGATCACGCGGATTACGATGTCGACGGCCTGGGCATGGCACGCGACGATGACGATGACGATGACGATGACGATGACGACGACGATGCACCGGTCGCGCTGCTGGAATTTCGTGACGAAGAACGCGTCCTGATTTTTCCACCTGGTGTAGCTGAAGCGAACGGCGTCGTGACGGCGCCCGTGCGGGCTGCGAACTGGGTGGAGCGCTACACGAAGCTTGGGACCGTCCTCGATGTTGCGTCCCTTCTCCGCGATGTTGCTGCACTGCGCGGGACGGAACTGGTGCTCGGCCAGTCTGAGGCCAGGCTCGAGCCGTTGCGGAATCGACTCCATCGCCTGCAGCAGGCATACGACACCGGATTGGTCCTGCTGGCCGACGTCGATCTGGCTGAACGCACCTTGCGTGACGAGCAAATGATCCTGGCGGAGCACACGGCCGCACGTGCGCACACCCTACGAAAGATCCGGCACGGATGGGGCGCCTATTTCGCAGAGGCGGCGGCCGAACGCTTGCCGCTCCTCGAAGCGTTGGCGGACCGAAGCCGGGCGTTGGTGCAGGTGTCGCTGCCCGAGCCCCTCAGCGGGCGCGGTTTCCACGCCGAAATTCAAGCCGGCGATGCTGTCCGTCCGGCTGAGCCGATCGGGCCGGGATACGCCGAGATCGCCGGTATGGGTCCAGATGCGGTGGTGCTGTTGGCCGAAGGTGCCGGCTTGCGTCCAGGCCTCCGGGTCGAGGTCACATTCCGGGGAACGGAAGGCTTCGAATCGGGATTCGTGCTGCCGACCGGGGCAGTGTTGTTCCATGGCGACGGCATTTGGGCTTATCGCGACCTGGGCGACGGACGCTTCCACCGCTTGCCACTGAGTGGGCTCCGCCGTCTTGACCGCAGCTGGTTCGTCCCGAAGTCGGTTTTGGCTTTCGACGCCCGCGTCGTGATTCGGGGTGGCCAGATGCTCTTGGCCGAGGAATTCCGGGCGGAGATCATGCGCGAGGACGACGACTGAATTCGTGCTCGCTCTGATCGTCAAATTCTCGATCCGGCATCCGGGCGTGGTGGTGACGCTTGCTGCCGCGTTGGTTGCGGCGGGGTTGTGGCGTCTGTCCGAGGGCGCCTTCGACATATTTCCGGAGTTTGCTCCTCGGCAAGTCATCGTTCAAACCGAAGCACCCGGCTTGACGGCCGAACAGGTGGAAACTGGTGTCACTCGCCCGCTTGAGGAGGTTCTCAGGGGACTGCCGCGATTGGTCGGGACGTTCTCCGAATCGATCAGCGGCCTGTCGATCGTGAACCTGACGTTCGAGGACGGTACCCGGGACGAGATCAACCGGGCAGCCGTCGCTGCGCGGCTCGCGGTCGCGTCCGGTCAGCTTCACCGCTCGGCCGCCACGCCAACGATCGTTCCGCTTTCCTCCAGCGCGGCCACCGTCATGACCGTCGGATTTACCGCCGAACGGGCGCCCGAACGCCTTCGGTCCACGGTCGAGCGGGTCGTGCTGCCGCACCTGCTGGAGATTCCCGGCGTGGCCGACGTCAATGTCTTCGGCGGCCAGATCGAAGCCCTCCAGATTCGGCCCGACCCGGAGCGCCTGAGGCGTGCGGGGGTAACGATTGGCGAACTGACGGAAGCAGTACGGGCCGCTGGCTATCGGGGCAGCGGGCGGGTCGACACGCCCAACCAGACCCTTGCCGTCGTGGTGGGCGAGGGCGCGCTGTCGGTGACAGCCCTCCGGGCTCTCAACATCGCCCGGGCCGACGGGACGCGCATTTCTCTCGCCGACATCGCCGACATCGGGTTTGGCGCCTCTCATCCGATCAGCATGGCGACCGTCGGCGGCGAGCCCGCCGTGCTGCTCATGATTATCGGTCAGTTCCAGTCAAGCACCGTGGCCGTGACCCGCGGGCTGGACCAGGCGCTCGACGACCTGACACCGGCCCTCGCCTCGATCGGAATCTTCATCCATCGCGACCTCTTTCGCCCGGCCAGTTACGTTGAACGCTCGGTTGCCAACATCTCCGCCCATCTCGCGATCGGTGCCGGGCTGGTTGTGCTGGTGTTGCTGGTGTTCCTCTTCGACGTACGGGCCGCAATCATTACCGCCAGTGCGATCCCGGTGTCCCTGATCGCCGCCGGGCTGGGGATGCTGGAGACCGGCACGACCTTCAACATCATGGTCATCGGCGGGCTGGCCATCGCCTTGGGCGAAGTGGTCGACGACGCCATCATCGATACGGAAAACATCATGCGGCGCCTTCGCCAGGCACTGACGCGTCCAGCGCCGCCCCGGGCCGACGACGTGGTGTTCGATGCTTCAATGGAAGTCCGGAGTTCGATGGTGCATGCAAGTGCCATCGTCATGCTCGTGTTTGTGCCGTTATTTGCGGTCTCCGGCGTGGCGGGCCGCATGTTCGCCCCGCTGGGTCTGGCCTACATCCTCGCAATCTTTGCTTCCTTGGTGGTCGCGCTGACACTGACCCCGGCACTTTGCCGGGTACTGCTGGCTTCACGTGGCGCGTATCGGGTGCCCCCGCTCATTCGGTGGATCACGCCTGTCTACGCGTCGACCCTGCGCTTGCTGGGCAGGGTTCCGGGCCTGACAGTTGTGCTAGCGCTTGGCGGCTCGCTCTTCGGCGTGGCGCTTCTGCCCGGGCTCGGCAGCGCGTTCCTGCCCGAGTTGCGCGAGGGTCACTACATGATTCACACATCGGGGCTGCCTGGGACCTCGCTGGAGGAGACCATCCGCACCGGTACCCGACTTACGCGGCAGGTGCTGCAGGTCGAGGGTGTACGGTCCATGTCGCAGTGGGCAGGGCGCGCGGAGCGAGGTGCCGACACGTATGGGAGTCACTACGCGGAATACGAGGTCGAACTGGATCCGCTGTCCGGCGCTGAACAACAAGCCGTATTCGACCAGATTCGGGAGATCCTGGATGGCACGCCCGGCATCGCTGCGGAACTCAACACGTTCCTGATCGAACGCGTGGATGAAACGGTCTCCGGTTACGCGGCCCCCCTCGTCGTCCGCATCTTCGGCCCGGACCTGGATGTGCTTGACGCCGCTGCCGCCCGGGTCGCCAACCTGCTCGACGACATCGCCGGCCTCACACAGGTACGCGTGCGCGCAGCGCTCGGACGCCCGCAAGCCGAGGTGCACCTCGACTGGCAGCGCCTCGGTCAGGCGGGAATCACGCCGGCCGAAGTGGTGGAGGCCGTCGAAGCGGCCTACGGCGGGCTCCAGGTCGGCACAGTGTTCCGCGACGGCATCCCGGTACCCGTGACGCTTGTGTTCGAAGCGACTGACCGTGCCAATCCGTTCGCATTGGGTGACCTCATGGTGCGACGCCTCGACGGGATCCTGGAGCCGCTGAGCGCGTTCTCAGACGTCCGTATGGGACGGGGCCGTTACACCATTCTCCGCGACGGGGGCCGCCGGTTGCAGGTGGTTACCGCGCACATGGCGGACGCGGACGTGGAAACGGTGGTACGGCGCGTCGAGGCGGCGCTCGTCGAGGCGGACGTTCTTCCCAGGGGCGTGTACTTCGATTTGGCGGGAACGGCACTGGAGCAGCGCCGCTCGCGGTCAGAGCTGGTGTTTGCCGCGCTGCTGGCCGGAATCGGCATCATGGTGCTGGCCAGAATTGCGCTGGGACGGGGGCGGGCGCTCTTGCTGGTCCTCGCCAACCTGCCGTTCGCGCTGGTGGGTGGTGTGGTCGCGGCCTATCTGACGGGCGGCGTGGTGTCGCTTGGCTCCCTGGTGGGTTTCGTCACGCTGTTCGGGATCACGTTGCGCAATTCGATCATGCTGGTTTCGCACTATCGGCATCTCGTGGTGGTCGAGGGCGCCCCCTGGACGATCGATACCGTGGTGCGCGGCGCGTCGGAACGTCTCCCGTCAATTCTCATGACGGCACTCGTGACGGCGCTGGCGATGCTTCCAATCGCGTTCGATGCGGACAATCCTGGTCACGAGATCATGGGGCCAATGGCGGCAATCATCATCGGCGGGCTGGCGTCGTCCACGCTGCTGAACCTGCTGGTCCTGCCGCTGATCATGCAGTTGTTCGGGAGCTTTGAAGCCGAGCGCCGGGAGGCGGAGGCGCTCTCCGCAAGCCAGGCAGCTTACGAGGGTTGAGGCCAGCGCGGCGGCGCCCGGCCGGAGCCTGGGCCCCGGCAGTGCCTCAACCGCGGTGGTCACGGCGGCAGAAACAGCGTTTCACCGTCATCCGCTGGTTTCCGATGGGCAACGGCGTGCCTGCCGGAACGACGGCTTCCCGCCACATCATAAAACTTCTTCCACCTGCCTGCGTCGTCACGCGGTAGTCATGTGGCCCAGAGCGTCATCCAGCGTCCTGGTTTCCGCCAGTGCCCGGCGCCACCGTCGCGCCTTGGGTTGGTCTCGGTATAGCCCCACCAGCGGCCGGGCAACCCGGTGAAAGGGCTCTCCATCGGCCAGAACGCGGTCCACATACGGGGCGTGGGCGCGGAGGGCTCCCTCCCTTGTTGGGGGCAAGGAGGAAGCAACCCCGAATACGCGCTGATCGGCTTCGGTGAACTGCCAAGGATGCTCCCAGGCCGCCCGCCCGATCATGGCGCCGCCCAATCCCTGGGCGAGAAATTGGTTGGCTTCGGCGAGCGACCGGATTCCACCGTTGATGATGATGTCGAGGTCTGGCCGCTTTCGGGCCAGACGATGGACTCGGGCGTAGTCGAGCGGCGGGACCGAACGGTTCTGTTTCGGGCTCAGTCCCTTTAGCCAGGCTGAGCGAGCGTGAACGATGAAGGTCTTGCATCCGGCTTCGGCAACCGCGCCGACGAAATCGTCCAGAAACGCGTCGCTGCGCTGGGCATCGAGGCCGATTCGGGCCTTGACCGTGACCGGAAGACTCGTGTTTTCCACCATCGCCCGAACGCATTCGGCCGTGTGGGCCGGGGTCCGCATCAGGACGATGCCAAAGCCTCCGTGCTGGACGGAATGGCTCGGGCAACCGCAATTCAGGTTGATCTCGCGGTAACCGTAGGCTTCGCCGTAACCGGCAGCCTCTGCCAGGCCAGAGGGGTCGGCGCCCCCCACCTGCAGCGCGACCGGCTGTTCGCGCGGATCAAACCGGAGGCTCCGCTCCCGCGGTCCTTCCAGGATGGCACCGAGCGGAATCATTTCGGTGTAGAGCAGGGTGTGCCGGGTCAGCAGACGCATGAAACGCCGGAAGTGAGAGTCGGTGCGCTGCATCATGGGCGCGACCGACAGCCGTCGATCCACTGCCGCGAGCGCCGGTGATCGCACAGTTGATTCAGCCATCATCTTCCTGCAATGTGCGGCGATTGCACGGATCGGGACCTGCGCGGCTCGTGCTGTGTGCGCAACGCCGCGGAGACGCGTAATGATGGCGCTGGCCGCGATCGTCGTCGACAGTCTTGTGTACGCGTCCTGGCTGTTCATCGTCTCGATCGGCCTCACCCTGATTTTCGGGGTGATGAACGTCCTGAACGTTGCCCACGGAAGCCTGTACGCGCTTGGAGCGTACACGGCCGCCTGGGGCGTGGGCATGTACGTTGGCGGGGCGCCGGACGCCGGGTTCGTGCTGCTTGCCATCATGCTGGTTGCCGCCATCGTCGTCGGGGTTCTTGTCGGCATCCTGATTGAGCGCGGCGTGCTGCGTTGGGTTTACGGACGAGATGAAATCGTAATCGTTCTGGCAACTTACGCGGTCTTCCTGGTCCTCGAAGACGTCATGAAGCTGATCTTCGGGGCGGAATCCTACATCGCATTTCAACCCCGCTTCCTGTTCGGGACGATATCGGTCGCGGGAATACCGTACGTGGGGTACGACCTGCTCCTCGTGCCATTGGTGGCGCTGATCGGCGTCGGGATCTGGGCGGCGATCCACCGCACGCGACCCGGGAAGCTCTTGATGGCGGTGATTTATGATCGAGAGATCGCGTCTGCTCTCGGGATCAACGTGGCCCGGTTCTTCACGGTGACCTTCCTCTGTGGGGCCGTCCTGGGCGCGTTGGGCGGCGCTCTCAGTGCCCCGTTGATTTCGGTCGTTCCGGGGATCGGCGTCGAGCTGATTGTACTGGCGTTTGCCGTGGTGGTGATCGGTGGGCTGGGCTCCGTGGAGGGAGCCGCGATTGGCGCGCTGCTGGTGGGACTGGGTCGGACGGCCGCGGTGTTTTTCCGTCCCGAGTTGGAATTGTTCGTCGTGTTCGTGGTCATGACGGTGGTCCTGGCAGTACGACCGGAAGGCCTGTTCGGCAAGCCGCAAACCCGTCGCATATGACGGCGCTTCGGAATATCCGTCCGACGACGGCCGGCATTGCGCTGGCCGCAGCGGTGCTGCTCGGCCTCTGGCCGCTGCTGCCCGCGTGGGCGGCCCATACTACAGCCGTATCACTTGGCGGGGGTCTGGTCGCCCTCGGACTGATGATCCTGATTCGATTCGGTCTCGTGTCCTTTGGACAGGGTCTGTTCTTCGCCATTGGCGGCTACGCCGCTGCCCTGGCCAATCAGTTTCTCGGCATCACCGACATGCTGGTCCTGAGCGTGGCCGGGATCGCGGCGGCCGGCGCGATTGCATGGGCTCTCGGTTATATCGTCCGGGGGCACCGGGGCATCTTTTTCGCGATGCTGAATCTGGCGTTCTCGATGATCCTGTTCGGGATACTGGCCAAGACCGTGGCGCTGGGAAGCACCGACGGATTCAGCGTGGGCGTGCCGACATTGCTCGGGGTCGCGCCGGGCCCGGAAGCTGGACGGCTCACCTTCGTGCTGTTCGGCTTCATCGTGATTTCGAGCGCGCTCGTTGCATGGATCGTGGATCGGATCCTGGCCAGCCCGGTCGGCTATGCCGGCCAAGGCGTGCGGGAGAACGAGCTGCGGCTCCGCTACCTAGGTGTCTCCGCCCGTGGAGCCGTCCACCTGGCCTACATCATGGCGGCGAAACTTGCGGCGCTCGGCGGCGTGTTCACGGTGCTGCTCATCGGTCATGTGACCCCCGAGGACACCGCCTACTGGACGAAGTCGGGCGAGTTCGTGTTCGTGGCGATCCTGGGTGGGGCCGGCAACGTCGCGGCTCCGTTCATCGCGCAGACGGTGTTCGAGCTGGTCCGCACGTTTGCCCTGCAATACGTCCCGGAAGCGTGGCAGATGTTGCTCGGCATCACCCTCCTCCTGGTCATTCTCTTCCTGCCGGGCGGCCTGTGGTCGCTGGTCGACCGACTGCGGGGACGAAATGCCTGAAGCGCTGCTCGAGACCCGCGGACTGGGGAAGACCTTTGGTGCGGTGGTCGCCGCCGAAGACGTCAGCGTGTCGGTTGCAGCTGGCGAGATCGTCGGCGTGATCGGAGCCAACGGCGCCGGGAAAACGACGTTCTGCAACATGGTGACCGGTTACCTCACGCCGGACCGGGGACGGATCCTTTTCCGCGGCACGGACATCACCGGTTGCACCGTCGGCGAGGCCACAGCGGCCGGGATCCACCGCTCGTTCCAGATCCCGCAACTGTTTCCGGGTCTCACCGTGTACGAGAACCTGCTGCTGTCAGTGGGGGTGTTCGGCCACCGCCGGCCCCCCTGGTGGAAGCCGCTCGTCCGGCCGGAGATCCAAGAGGCAGCGCGCCGGGTGATGGAGCAGTATCGCATTTCGGACTCGGCCGAGACGCGGGTGGACCGGTTGCCCCAGGGCGTGCGGAAGTTGCTCGACATCGCCATGGCGATGGTGGGCGGACCTGCCATGATCCTACTGGATGAACCGACCAGCGGGATCAGCACCGAGGAGAAGTTCGACGTGATGGGCAACGTGATCGATGCGCTTCGCTCGTCAGGGGCAACGGTCCTGTTCGTCGAGCACGACATGGACGTGGTGGGACGTTACGCCGACCGCGTCATCGCGTTCCGCGAGGGGCGGGTGTTGGCGGATGGCGCGCCGCAGGAGGTGCTCGAGAACCCGGCCGTCATCGAGCACGTGGTCGGCCGCCGCCCGCCACGATCTTCCGATGCTTGAGACCCGGAAACTGACCGTCAAGTTCGGGGGCAGCACGATCCTGCATGACGTCGACCTGCGGGTCGAAGGGTTCACCGGACTGGTCGGGCGAAACGGCGCCGGCAAGACCACGTTGATGCGGGCGGTGATGGGACTGATTCGCACCCACTCCGGACACGTGCTCCTGAACGGCCAGGACATCACCGCAGTTCCCGCCCATCGGCGCACGCGTGCGGGTGTCGGGTACATGCCGGAGGACCGGCGCCTGATCCCGGGCCTGACCGTGGAGGAAAACCTGCTGCTGCCTGCATGGGGATCGCGGCGTCCGGACGGCCAAGACCGCTGCGAACGCGCACTCGCCTACGTCTCGGAAGTTGCCGACATGCGCTCGCGCCGCGTCGAGCAGCTGTCAGGGGGGCAGCAGAAGCTGGTGGCGCTGGCGCGCGCATTGGTGTCCGGCGAGCAGGTATTGCTGCTCGACGAACCCTTTGAGGGAGTGGCTCCGGCCCTCGCGCTGAGACTGTCGGAGGTCCTGGCAAACCTCCAGAAAGAAGGCACGACCGTGCTGATCTCTGAATCAGAAATGGACAGGGCCGGCAGTCTCTTCGAGCGCACCTACCTGATCGAGCGGGGCGCTGTGGAGCCGTGGGGCTCCGCTTGAACCAGTTCGCGGCCGGCGCGCCAACGATCTCGGGACCAAGGTCGGGGAACTGTAGGCGTCCCCCGGTGACGACCCGTCAACGCATCCTGTCTCCAATACGGTTCACGGAGCTCGCCGGATAGCAGGGGCTCCGGGCCCATTGGAAGGGCCCGGAAGTTTCTGCCGCCCCCGTGAGGCACTGACCGGGGACGGCCGCCGCCAGTTACCCGCGCAGAAACCCTTCGAGTTCGTTTTCGGCCCAGGCGATCGCGTCATCGAGCGCCTCGTTGTGAGAAGTCACACGCGCGACCAGATTCCCGAACACGCCCTGAGTGAAGATCTGGGCGGCAACGTCATTGGGAGCGGGCGTGCCGCACAGAATGAGTTGTTCGTCGCCACGCGGCGCGTAGTTGTACAGGGTGCCCGCTGGTGGGCCGGCCTCTTCGACCACGCCGAAGTCACGGAAGGAATCGAAGATGATCGCTTCATAGCCCTTGCTCGCGGTCACCAGCTGCTCCGCCACTTCGCGGGTTGCCATGTGCCGTAGCAAGTCCTTGGCGGCTTCCTTGTTCGATGAAAAATGCCAGATGCCCCAGCCGTTCGGGATCAGGTGCCGAAAGCGTCCGCGCGGGCCGACGGGCAGATCATGGTGCCAAATCAACGGCGCGAGCTCGGGGGCGTCGCGTTTCGCCACGGCCCACGGGCTCGGCGGATTGATCACCGCGGAGCCGCGCCCCGACAGCATCCAGCGATTGTTGCTCGCGTCGTCCCATGCATAGACCGAATCGGACATGAACTGACTGAGTTCCTTCATGTACTCGAGCACGGCGCGGGTTTCGTCACTGTTGACCGTAATTTGACGGTCGGCGTCCACCAGGACCGCGCCGAAAGCCGCGAACAACGGTGCGAGCCAGAACGTCCCGTCCGGTGTCGGCGACAAAGGGGCACCGAACCCGAAGCCCGCGGCATGCAGTTTCTGTGCGGCGGTCAGCAGGGTGCCATAGGTCCAGGTAGCGACCTTCGCGGGATCACGCGGGCCAGCCGGAAAGATGTCGGGCAGATCAATCCCGGCAATATCGCGAAAATGGTCGATCCGGCTGTTGAATGCGTGGGTCTGGCCCATGACGGCCACCGGTGACGACCGCCAGGCCCCGTCGATGAAGAAGCAGTACTTGGCGGCCGGGTCCATCGGGCCGACGTCGGCCTCGACGTCGGCGATCACGTCATCAAGCGGTTCGAGCTTCGTTCGCTGGATGCTCGGGCCCCACAATCCCATCTGGAAGATGTCGTGGCCGGTACCGGCGCGGGCTTCTGCCTGCGCCGTCAGCGCGAGCTTGTTGCCGACACTCGTGATGAAGTCGACCTTGACGTCAACATTGTTCTGCTGCCCCCATTCGGCGCAGATTCGTTCCACCACGGGGTTGACGCCAGGCACCCAGTGGTCCTGGACGCCAAGCTCCAGTCGTCCGGCCGAATGGGCGGTCTTGACATAGGGGGCGGCCATCGCGACTGCTGCCGCTGAGCCCGTTCCGAGAAAACGACGCCTGCTGAGAGCTGGAAGTCCTGCCATGGTGGCGCACTCCTTTCAGAAGATGTGCCTGTCGCCGGTCGACGAACTACGACGGTAGCAGCAACACCTCCTAGGCCGGCGGCACCCAGGCCCGCGGTGCGATTCCGTCGATGTCGGTCTTTACGTCCACCAACGCCGGTTTCCCGGCAGCGAACGCCTGCTCGAGTGCGCCTTGCAGCTCCCCTGGCTTGTGGACCGTGATGCCGAAGCAGCCCATCGAACCGGCAATTCCCGCGAAATCCGTCTCGGGGAACAGCCAGAGTTCATCGGAGCCCTCTGTTCGCCCTCCGTAAACCCCCTCGACGCCATTCTTCTCCTGATTGAGTGAATGGTTGTTGTTGACGACGGTCACGGTGTGGATCCCGGATTTGCGGGCCGTATCCAGTTCCCCGATGTGGTACCAGATGCCACCGTCACCGGTGAAGCACACCACCGGGCGATCCGGTTGTGCGCATTTGGCACCCATCGCTGCCGGCAGCCCCCAACCCAGCGACCCGGCGCAGCGCAGGTAGCGCTGATCGGGATGCTTCAGGTCGAGCATGGTGCCGGTCCAGACGCCGGAATGCCCAGTGTCCGAAACCAGAATGGCGTCGGTGGGAAGCAGCTCGGAGAGTTCCGAGCACAAGCGCTCGGGACGCATGGGAACATTGTCGGAAGCCACCAGTGCGCTGACACCCTGCTTCCAGGTATCGACCAGTTCCTGTACGCGGCCGATCCAGGACCGGCGCGGGGAAACCGGCTCGGCATGCGCAAGCATGCGACGGATCGTGTCGCGCACATCTCCCTGCAGCCCGACCTTGACCGGATAGTTGCGGCCGATTTCGGCGGGATTGATGTCCAGTTGAATGGCAGGTGTGCCTCGGGGCGGAATGGTGTAGCCGTTCGTGACCTGGCCGCCGGCGTGGCTGCCGATGAAAAACACCAGGTCCGCCTCGCACAGGGCCTGGTTGGCACAAGCACGGGAATAGGATCCAGGGACGCCCAGCGCGAGTGGGTGGTCGCTCGGGAACATGACCTTGGCATTGAGCGAAGTTGCCACCGGGATCGACAGCTTCTCGGCCAGCGCGCGCAGTTCCGCGGCCGCATCCGATGCGGTTACGCCGCCGCCCGCCACGATCACCGGCCGTTCCGCCTGCATCAGCCATTCGAGCGCCGCGGTTACCGCGTCGATGTCTGCCTCCGGCCGGAACGGCGGCACCTGCGCGAAGTTCTCGTCGATCATGACGTCAAGTTCGGCTTCGGCGTCGATCACGAACTGACCGGCTAGACCTTCCAGGTCTAGGTGAACCGGCCCAGGAGTGCCCGAAGTGGCGGCGCGAAACGCCTGCGGCAGGTAGACCGGCAATTGGTCGGGCGTTGACAACGTGGCGCTGTACTTCGTGACCGCCGAAAACGGACCCTTGTGATCGACCTCCTGATAGGCGTGGCGCTGCTGGCTGACCTGGCGCTCCCGGCCCGTGATCGCGATGACCGGTGAACAGGCCAGGTAGGGATCCTGCAGCCCGGCCGCAAGATTCATCGCGCCCACAGACTGCGCCATGCAGAGGCCGGGGCCGCGCCGCGCCCGGGCATAGGCGTCAGCCATGTAGGCGGCCGCCTTCTCGCCATGGGTCTGGACGCGTTTGATGCCCAGTTTTTCCATTTCCATCAACGCTCTGGGCGCGATGTACGGGACGAAAAAGGCATGGGTAATGCCGTAGCCGTGAACGGTTTCTGCGACAAACCGGCCGCCGGTCATTCTTGTCATGGTGAGCCCCTCGGCGCGTACGGATCGGTATCAGACAGAATGCCTTTGACGATTGCAAACTGGCCCTTGCCGCCGGCTGGGTGGCGGCGTCGCATCACGGCGACTGGCGCGCGTGCTGTTGTTGCTACTGCCTGGTCCGTCAGCCTGCGCACGGTGTGCTGCGGACATTGTCAGGTGACAGACCCGTCACCGACAAGTCGGCAAGTCGTCGCGATCGACGCCAACTCACCCGGTAAAGGTTTCTGCATCGAACAGACCGCAGCGCGAACTGGAGTCCGGCGAGCTCAATGATCTCCCAGGACCTGCCGGCTCGGACCTACGTGCCGGTGTCGAGGGGTTTCAGTGCTTTCAGCAACGCGATCAGATTCTCATCGCGCCATCGTTCGAGGGTGTTGGCGTCGCGCCCGCCCGTCATCTCATCGACCGCTGCAACTGCCATCTCCTTCAGCGCGGCTGGCCCCGACCAACCGAAGTGGGCGATGTTGCCCCTGATGCCGCCTTCGCCGCCGGTGAAGTGCATGCCGAGCATTGGCCCCATGAACGCCCAGCGCATCCCCGGGCCGTAGACCAGCGCCTCGTCGGCTTGGTGATAGTCGCAGATGCCGGCCTCGACCAGCGAATCAATCTCCCGCCGCACGACGGATTGCAGCCGGTTGGAGATGTAACGCTCGATTTCCCGCCGCAGCCGGAGCGGACGTTTCCCGACGCGGCGATAGAAGGCCATGGCCCAATCCAGCACAGCTCCCGGGGTGGCATCTCCGCCCACGACCTCGACCAGCGGCATCAGGTAGGACGGCGTGAACGGATGCCCCACGATGACGCGCGCCGGCACCCGACTTTGCCTGGCCAAGACACTCGGCAAGAACGTCGATGACGAACTTGCGATGACCACATCGTCGGGCAGATTTCGTTCGATCTGTTCGATCAGCGCGACTTTCAGATCTTGGTGATCAGGTGCCGACTCCTGGACGAATTGGGCGCCATCGAGCGCGGTTCCGAGGTCCGCATCAAACATCAGGCGGGACGGGTCCGCGCCGGCGGCCAGCCCCAAACGCTTCAAACTTGGCCAGGCCCGTGCCACCAGCGCCCGCAGGCGGTCCTCCGCGCCCTCTGCCGGGTCGCTTGCAGTAACGGCCAGCCCTTGGCTCAGGAACAGGGCCGCCCAGCCGGCGCCGATGGTCCCGGCGCCAACGCATGCCACGCGGTTGACGGTCGCTGGATCTGGCAGGTTCATGACGGCATTCTCCGGTTCAACGCAGCTGGATGGCTTGGTGGTCGCGACAGGTTCTAGCACGGAGAACACGTGCTCCCGGGCACACGAAGGAGTGGCGGCGATCGATCCGGCGGAACAGTGATCTCACACAGGCACCATTGAATTGTTCGCCCGGTGTCAGATCAGGTAGTCGATTACTGCCAGCGGCGTTGCTGCCAACAGCCCGGCATCAATGGGCAGGATGACACCTGAAATCCAGCGCGCCTCGTCGCTTGCCAGAAACACTGACGCCCACGCGACATCCCAGGCGTCGCCCGTGATCCCCAGCGGACCTGCTCTCCGCCGCAACTCCAGCTGCTCCTCAGTCATGGAGGCCACGAACGGCGCGTGGATGTGCCCCGGTGCGATGCAGTTGACACGGATGTTGTCGCGGCCGTGATGGACCGCCATCGCCTTGGTCAGCGTGACCAGACCACCTTTTGCAACCGAGTAGGGGACATTGTGCGACGCGCCGGCGCGCAAACCGTCGATCGATGAGACGTGGATGATGGAGCCGCCGCCGTTGGCTGCCATCTGTGGGACCGCGAACTTCGACACTAGGGCAGCAGACTTGAGATTTCCGTCGAGGGCGCGGGACCAGACCTCGTCCTCGATGTCCGTGACCTTCCCCGGCCCCAGCGCACCCACGTTGTTGACCAGAATGTCGATACGGCCGTACCGGTCGGTGCAGGCGTCGATCAAGGCCCTGCAGGCTGCTCCGTCAGTAACGTCCGCTTCGAATACCGAAGCGTTGCCGCCTTCGTCAGCGATCTGACGTTCGGTCACGCGGGCACGACCCTGGTCCACGTCGGCGAGCAGGACCTCGGCGCCGTGACGGGCAAAGAGAATCGCGGTCGCCTCCCCAGTGCCGGTAAGTGACCCGCGTGATCCGGCACCGGTAACCAATGCCACCTTGCCGTTGAGGCGTTTCTCGGCCATGTCCGAAATCATTCCATCACCGCGCCGCCGGCGACCGTGACCGACAGACCGGTCAGGAATTCCGCGTCGGCTGACGCCAGAAACGTGGCGACCCGGGCTACGTCCTCGGCATTGCCAACACGCCCGAGCGGGGTGTTTGCTTCGGTCCGGGTCTTCATGGCCAGATGATGCTCCTCGGCCGTGACTCCTTCGGGGGCCAGCGCCGCGGCAATTTCTGCGACTCGTTCAGTTTCGACGTAGCCCGGGCAAATGGCATTCACCGTGATGTTGTGAGGCCCGAGCTCCTGTGCTAGTGCCTGAGTGAACCCGCGAACCGCGAACTTGGATGCGCAGTAAGCGGCGAACCGGGCCACGCCGCGTTTGCCCGAAACCGAAGACAGATTGATGATTCGGCCGCCGGTCCCCTGGGCGATGAGAGCCCGCGCCGCGGCGCGAGAACAAAGGAACGTCCCCTTGGCGTTGACGTTCTGCACCCGGTCCCATTCGGCTTCGTCGAGGTCGACCACGGGCACGCGATCGCGACCGGCGATCGCTCCAGCATTGTTGACGAGTATGTCGAGATGGCCGAAATGATCGAGTACCCGGCTCACCATCACCTCGACATCACTGGCACTTGATACATCACCGACGACACTTAGCACTCGCCGGCCGATGGCTTCGATTTCCCGCTCAACGTCCGGCAGGCCCGCCCAGTCCGCTGAACCTCCACGTCGCGGGACGATGTCGTTGATGCCGACATCCGCGCCGGCCTGCGCCATGCGCCGGGCAATGGCACGTCCCATCCCCTGTTCTCCGCCCGCCCCCGTTACCAGCGCGACCTTGCCCGTCAAGTCGTACATCGTCTCATTCCTCGTCTCGCCGGCGTGCCAGCCGTGAACGCTGCCTGGTGGTCTCCAGGCCTTTTCGACAAATCGGCCGTGTCCGCTGCATTCGATTGCCAAACCGGCGGAGCAATGACGCCCAAAGCTGCATGGTGATTCACCGGGAGGGCACTATAGGGATGTTCTGCAGCGACTCGGCGGCACTAGGGCTCTCCGGTCCAGCAAAATCGGAAAAAGTTCCTCGCATCGATGAGGGGCAGTTGCTCATCATCCGTCGCAAACTGCATGGCGAGGCGATCGAACGGCGCAGCGCTTGGGGCGCGGCGCCTTCTAGACGCTTCAGATCTTCCGTAGGGTCGCTGGCCACGGTTGCGGTTTGGGTGCGCTCGCCGGGACGTCAAGAGCGCGCTGGCCCACGCCGGCAACGGTTCGAACTTCGATGATGACCAACAGTCAATCACGTCTGAACTGAAGACAAGAAGGTGCGAACTAGAGGTCGACCCGTACTTCCGTGCGTCAGTTGGCGCTGGAAGGACTATTCCTGGGAAAGCAGCAATTGCACCACCGCATCCGCCGCGTCGTCGGCGGAAAGCACGGTCGTGTCAATTCGTAGTTCGGGGTTTTGTGGCGGCTCGTATGGCGAATCGATGCCGGTGAAATTCGCCAGCTTGCCACTGCGGGCTTTCGCATAGAGCCCCTTGGGATCGCGTGCCTCGCAGACCTCCAGCGGGGTATCGACAAAGATCTCGACAAACTCTCCTTCCTGTAGCAGCGTTCGGGCCATGGTCCGTTCGGATCGAAACGGTGAGATGAAGGAAACGATGACGATGAGCCCGGCGTCCACCATCAGCTTTGCAACTTCGGCGACCCGGCGAATATTCTCCACCCGGTCCCGGTCGGTAAAGCCGAGATCCCTGTTCAGGCCATGTCGGACGTTGTCTCCGTCGAGCAGGTAAGTGTGTTTTCCCATCGCCTGGAGCTTCTGTTCCAGTCGATCGGCGATCGTCGACTTGCCGGCCCCGGAGAGGCCAGTCATCCATAGGACACAGGGCTTTTGTCGGTTGACCCGCGCTCGCTCCGCCTTGTCCACCTTCATCTGCTGCCAAATGATGTTGGTCGCGCGGCGAAGCGCGAAGCTGATCACGCCGGCGCCGACCGTGGCATTGGTGAACCTGTCGATAAGTACGAAACCACCCGTTTTGCGATCCTTTGCGTAAGCATCGAAGGGGACTGGGCGGTCGAGCGAAATCTTGCAGTACCCAACTTCGTTCAGTTGGAGTGTCTTGGCAGCCAATCGGCCCAGGGTATCCATGTCGATACGGTGGGTAAGGTCCGTGATCTGGGCGACGGCAGAGGCGCTGGCAAAACGAGCCAGATAGGGCCGTTCCGGCAGCATGGCATCCGTGTCCAACCAGATGAGGTGAGCAGCAAACTGATCGGCAAGCGCTGGCGGCTGTCCGTTGTCGGAGATCATGTCGCCGCGGCTAACGTCGATTTCGTTGGCGAGCACGAGCGTGATCGCCTGGCCCTCGATCGCCCGGTCCAGGTCGCCGGACGGCCCGAGGATGCGCTCGACGGTCGATCGCGAGCCGGACGGACTGACGACAACTGTCATCCCGCGTTCCACTGAGCCGGAGACCACGTTGCCGCTGAGGCCTCGGAACTCCGAATTGGGGCGATTGACCCACTGCACCGGTAAACGGAATCCCCCCGTCACCTCGTTCCTGGGGAGTCTGCAGGCGTCCAATACTTCCACGAGCGTCGGCCCGAGGTACCAGGGCGTATCTTCGCCAGACTCGAAGACGTTCACGCCGGTCAGTGCGGACAGCGGAATTGCCGTCACGGATTCGATTCCCAGTTCATTCGCAAACGCTTCGTATGCCTCGACGATGGACCGGAATACGGAGCGGTCGTATGCGACCAGATCCATCTTGTTGACCGCCAGGATCACTTGGCGGATGCCCATGAGCGACACGATGTAACTGTGTCGGCGAGTCTGGGTCAGAACCCCCTTGCAGGCATCGATCACAACTATTGCGAGATCAGCCGTGGAGGCACCGGTGACCATGTTTCGCGTGTACTGTTCGTGGCCGGGCGCATCGATCGCGATGAATCTTCTGCTGTCCGTCTCGAAATTGCGATGCGCGACGTCAATGGTGATGCCTTGTTCGCGTTCCGCCTGCAGGCCGTCGACCAGTAAGGCGAGATCAACCGCATCACCCTGGGTACCGTAGGTTGGACTCTCCGCCTTGGCCGCCGAAAGCTGGTCTTCGAAGACCGTCCTGGAATCGTGCAGCAGCCGCCCTAGAAGCGTTGATTTGCCGTCATCGACGGAACCGCAGATGATGCAGCGGACATGCCCTTTTTCATTCTGCGTTGAAAGGGCGGCATCGATGTCTTTTGACGCGGCCGGCGCACTCCCGCTGGCCGGCATCAGAAATACCCTTCCTGCTTCTTTTTCTCCATCGAGCCGAGTTGGTCGTAGTCAATGACCCTGCCCTCCCTTTCGGAGGCGCGGCTCTGCCGTAGTTCGGCCATGATTTCCGGGACCGAGGCAGCGCTGGAGGGGATTGCGCCCGTCAGCGGATAGCACCCCAGGGTACGGAACCGGACCAACATCTCTCTCGGCGTCTCACCGGGGTCAAGCGGCAACCGTTCGTCGTCAACCATGACCAGAAGGCCGCCACGCTCCACGGTGGGGCGAACGGCGGCGAAGTACAGCGGCACCACGGGAATGTCCTCCCGTTCGATGTATTGCCAGACGTCGAGTTCGGTCCAGTTGGACAGCGGGAACACCCTGACGCTTTCCCCGGGCAACACGCGGGTGTTGTAGAGGTTCCAGAGTTCGGGCCGCTGGCTCTTCGGGTCCCAGCGATGCGTGCTGCTGCGAAAGGAGAAGATCCGTTCCTTGGCGCGCGATTTCTCCTCGTCGCGTCTCGCACCTCCGAATGCGGCGTCGAAACCATGTATGTCAAGGGCCTGTTTGAGTGCCTCGGTCTTCATGACCTCAGTGTGCACTCTGGACCCGTGGGTGACGGGGCTGACGCCCCGCTCCAAGCCGTCCCGGTTCACGTGAACGATCAGATTGATCCCGTGACGGGCCGCCGTCACGTCACGAAACCGGATCATGTCGCGGAACTTCCACGTCGTGTCGACATGCAGCAGCGGAAAGGGGAGGTTTCCGGGCGCGAAGGCCTTGAGCGCCAAGTGAAGCATGACGCTCGAGTCCTTGCCGATCGAATACAGCATCACCGGGTTGCGGAATTCGGCGACGACCTCCCGCATGATGTGAATGCTTTCCGATTCCAGGCGGTCCAGATGTTTCAGCATCGATCAAGAATGCGGGGTTTCCATTGTCGTTTCCATCGGACACCGACACCCGGCGCCAACTCTTGGCCGCGTGGACACTCAGGTACTGTTCGGCGGACGTGGCGCGTAGCCAAGCTCCCCCGGCAGTGTGGCTACGGCCCAGCGTGCCCTGCACGATGGCATGAAGTCACGGCACCGCTGAAAATTCGATTCAAGTGCGTGATCGCCGAGGCTGTTTCTACCATTGCCGCTCGCTGCTGACACCTGCAGTCAGGCAACGCATCCCATCGGGCGAAGCGAACGGGCCCGCGCGGAAGACGCGGCCTACGAACACGGTGTACGGGGACCTGCATTCGATATCTCAAGGCGTTCGTTTCTCGGGCCACTCGTTTGCATGCGGCACGGGGATACTATCTATCAAGAGATTGACGTCGCTTGACTGCCTGTCGACGGGCGCAATAGACACCCATTTGCGAAGTTTGCGGTTCGCCGACTTAGAGAAGAACCTCTGAATTCCTCGCACTTGTCGCGCTCGGTGCGGTTCCTGTTCGTTGAACAGAAGTCAGGGAAATTGATTGGGAGGTTCGATCATGGTCGGCTCAACCGGTTGGAGCCGACTCAATCACAGTCGTATCCGACCATAGGCTTGGCCGGCACTTTGGACCGCCCAAAGCAGGAAACTCTCATTTGAACTCCAGTGCAATGGGCGCGCTGGCCTAAGGAGTCGGAAGTCGTTCCAATGAGGCTGATCAACGGAGGCACCGGGCCAGGTACGAACAATTGCCTCGCAAGAGGGGTTGAAGGTTTGCCGCCGTTCCCAGTGACGCTAGTTGGCGTCTCCCACCACCTCCTCAAGACCTTTCTTGCCAGGGGAAGCCGTTTTCAGTTGTCGGGCAACCCCCTCCAACAGGTCGGCTAGTTGTCCCTGTACCTGTTCTTCCTCGGATCCGTTCGGGAGATAGACGGTAGCTGCCAGGATGCCTGGGGATTTTCTTCCGTCGCCTGAGTTCGTGGACCCGGAAACCAAGACATCAAACCTTGCCGTCGGGCTTCGGTCATCAGGAAAAGTGTGAACATCGACATACTTGATTTCAAATTCCTGCATATCGAAGCTCCATCGGTTCCATTTGGCATCCTAGCATGAAGCCGGAAGGAATCATTTATCGAACGTAGTATCACGGCCCGAGACATCCGGGGCAGCAACAGTCTCGTGAAAAAGTTTTGGAAGCCCGAAATTTATCCGGACAAATGTTGACGCGACACCGAAACGAAAGGGTTCCGTTCGAAACTCTGGTCAGCAGCAGCAAGGCGAACCGATCTACATTGCGACGATTAATGGAAGTTCCCCAGCTCTGAGAATCACTTGTCAGGCCGGTGGTGCTTCACGAAGGTACCGTTCCCCGCCCATTGGCACGGAGACACGCGTGGCCGGCGAACCGGTCCGCATTGCCGCGATGACACGGAGCCTCGCGCCACACGCGCTGGACTGCAGCATGCCCTCCCCGGCACCGCCTGATCCCCGCAACTCCGGGTGTCAGTCGTGAAGTGGCCGGGATCAGCCTTCAACCAGCGCTAAGCGGCTTTTCGTGGTTGCTTGTCCGCTGCTCGCGCAGCAGTCGCGAGCGTGACTCACGGGAGCGACTTGACTGTCCCGGTGGATCGGCCGATTCCCGGGATCGGCGGCGCTTTGGGTCAAGCTGAACACCCGCCAAACTGACGGTCCGCGAAAATCTCGTCTGCCGGCGGCGCTGCGGCCTAATCCCGATGCCTGATCCGCGGGGGCCCAGGTCCGAGCCGGTGCCGACGGAGGGACTTGAACCCCCGACCCACGCATTACGAATGCGTTGCTCTACCGTCTGAGCTACGTCGGCGATGATCGGTGCAGAAACCTAGCCTAGCACGTCTGGGCCTGCAGCCTTGCCGCACGTGGTCATTCGGATCACAGGCGCTCTGGCTGGCGCTGCGATTGGGTGCCCGGCAACCGGATCCGGATTCGTAGGCCCGGGACGTTGTCCTCCAGGCTCAGCGTTCCATCGTGGAGCCGGACCACCGCGGCCACGAGCGAAAGCCCCAGTCCACTACCGGGAAGATCTCGGCTGGAACTTAGCCGGACAAACCGATCGAGGACCCGCTGACGTTCCGTCTCGGGAATGCCGGCCCCGTCGTCGGCGATGATAAGTTCGCTATCGCCAGACGGGGCGACGCGGACGGCAATGCGGATGCTGCCGCCGGGTGAGCTGTACTTAATGGCGTTGTCCAGAAGATTGGACAGGCTTTGCGCGAGCAGCGTGCGGTGACCGAAGCACACGCACGGGGCTTCCTCCACGTGGACGAAGAGCGCAAGGCCTGATTCGTCGGCTACGGGTTCATAAATCTCAGCCAACTCGCGCACCAACAGAGCGACATCCACGGGTTCGAACTTGGGCTTGACCCCGCTTTCCAGCTGCGCGATCTCCAGCAATCCGTTGAAGGTTTCGATCAGTTGATCCGCCTCGGCGATGGCCCGGTCCAAGGCGTGCTGCCGCTTTGTGGCATCGTTCGCATCGAGCAGGGCGGCTTCAAGCCCACTGCGCAGCCGATGCAGGGGAGTACGGAGATCGTGCGCAATGTTGTCGGTGACTTCGCGCAGATTCTTCACCAGCCCCTCGATACGTTCCATCATGACGTTGAAAGTGCCGGCCAATCGGTCGAGTTCGTCACCGGAGCCTCGCTCTGGAAGGCGCTGGGTCAGGTCGCCTTCCAGCACATTGCGGGCAGCCGAATTGATTCGGTTTACCCGCACGAGGCTATGGCGGGCGACGAGCGCGCCGCCTGCAAAGCCAAGGACAAGGACGATGCCGCCGGCCCACAGGAAGGATTCCGTGTAGCGACTTTCGATCAATTGGAGCCCTTGCACGTCCCGTCCCACCAGGATCCGAAGGTCAGGTTGAAGGAGGACCACCTGAGCCCGCGCAGCTCGGGTTTCGAGCAGCCCGCCGCGCTCAGGCAGTGAGTAGCTGAAGTTGACCCAACCGTTGGGGTCGGCGGCGACCGTTGGCCACGAATCCAGGTTGCCGGTTGTCATGGCGGGCTGACCTGCAAAGGAGAGCAGATAGAGACTGGTCGTTTGCCCGTAACTTCGATCCTCTACGATATGACGAAGTGTCCGTGGCCCGCCGCGCCGAAGCTGGACAGACAGGAATTGCAGTTCGCGCTGAATGCTTTCGTCGGTTTCACGATTCAGCAAACCGACGGACATGGTGTGTACCAGGGTCAGAAGGGCCGAGCCCGTGATGGCCACCAGCACCAAGTAGAGCAACGTAAGCTGTACCGCAGCCGTCCGCAGCAGTGAGAAACGCGGGACCGGTGGCACGGTTCCCGCCATCAGCAGGACGTACTGGAACTGCGCAGCGAGTAACCGGCTCCCCGGATGGTCTGCAGGAGCGGTTCGGAGTAGCCGCGGTCGATCTTGGCGCGCAGACGACTGATGTGAACATCGATTACACGCGTCTTGGGTTCGAAATGGTAGCCCCACACCTTTTCGAGAAGCATGGTGCGCGTGACGACCTGGCCGGCGTTTTCGAGCAGGAATTCCAGCATCCGGAACTCTCTCGGCTGCAAGTCGATGGGCTTGCCGGCGCGCATGACGGTTCGTTTCAGGCGATCAAGCTCAAGATCCGATAGTCGTAGCGTCGAAGCGGTAACTTCCGAAGAGTGACGCCGTACCAGAGCATCCAGTCGGGCCCGTACTTCTGCGAACGCGTATGGCTTGACGACGTAGTCGTCTCCTCCTGCCTCCAAGCCCCGTACCCGGTGATCAACTTCCCGCAAAGCCGATAGGAAAAGGACCGGCGTGTCGATCTTCTTGGCGCGCAGCTGCCGGACCATCGCGATACCGTCAAGTTCGGGCAACATGCAGTCGACGATCAGCGCGTCAGGCCGCGTGTCGAGTGCCCGGTCCAGGCCGGTCAGCCCGTCGGCAGCGTGATCAACGACGTGTCCGAGCTCTGAAAGACCATTGACCAGGAATTCGGCGGCAACCGTGTCGTCTTCCACAACGAGAATGTGCATTGAAAACGCCTCCTGTCCTTGCACTCGATATAGATTTGTCGGAATAGTCGGCGCGAATGCAGTGGGAGCCACCTCCTGTGGCGGGAGCCACACCCCTCGGGAGGGTTCTTCTGTCTTGGCCGCAATCCTAGCCCGTCGGGCTCGACTTAGCGATTTCGCCAAACGAAGTCCACGCCTCCGGCCCCCCGGTCATCTCTGCACCTCACGGAAGGACGGGTTGCCAAAGCGATGCTTCGACTTTCCCCGCGAGCGCCAGGACGGCTCCAACGAGTCAATGAGGACATCGGTGGTCGTGGGTGCGGCGAACCGCACAGTCCGCAGGTGGTGCCGATCAGTCGGCCGTCAAACCACCTGCGGTTGAATGTCCGTCGACACGTATCGTGGCCAGCGGCCGCCAATCCCGAGCGGGATCTCCGTTGCTGCAATCAGCAGCAGCCGACGGGGCAGGCTGCGGAAATGAAGTAGGGGCGCTGGGCCTTGCGAGTTTGGTAGCTCAAACTCGCCCGTTCAATTGACGTTTTCCGGCTTGAGCGTGTAGCGGCCCTTCTCTGGACCATCGAACAGTCTGGGAATCTGCGGATGCAGGCACGGCTGGCTGCTTGTGTCTGGAAGCAGGTTCTGCTGGCTTACATAGGCGATGTAAGGACCTTCCTCGCTCTCCGCGAACAGGTGGTAGAAGGGCTGATCCTTGCGGGGACGGAGATCCTCTGGAATCTGCTGATACCACTCCTCGGTGTTGTTGAACTCCGGATCTACGTCAAAGACTACGCCGCGAAAGGGGTAGATTCGGTGCCGGACCACCTGGCCAAGCCCGAATTCCGCCCGAGCTTGCAGCAGCTTCTGCATGATCGTGTCCCTACGCCTGTACCGATAGGTACTGAACTACCGGTAGTTTACCAGATGGGGTCTGGCCCATACATGTTCAAGCGGGACCTATTCGGCCAGTGCCTCGCGGACGAACTCGAGACGGTCCTGACCAAAAAACATTTCGTCGTTGACGAACATCGTGGGGATTCCGAATAGGCCGCGTGCCACGGCAGCGTCCGACTGTTGCCGCAATTCCAACTTCACGTCGTCCTCTTGCGTGCGACGCATCAGGAACTCGGCATCCAGATCGCCCTCTCGAAGGCAGCGCACGACTTCTTCCGGTTTGCTGAGATCGACGTCCCGCGCCCAGAACGCTGGATAGATGACATCGAGGTAGGCCTCCAGCTGGCCGGACTGTTGGGCGGCCACGGCGCCACGCATCAAACCAATGGTGTTGATCGGGAAAGCGCTGTTGTAGACGAGTGGAACGTCGTAGCGACGGGCAAACCGGGCAAGATCCATGGACAGGTACCGGCCCTTGGCCGGGACCTCGGCAGGGGAAGTGTTTCCCGTTGCCTTGAAGATTCCGCCGAGGAGGATCGGCCGGTAGTCGATTGCTGCTCCAGCTTCGCGGGCAATCGCTGGCAGTTGTGTCCACGCGAGGTAGCCACTTGGACTCCCGACGTCGAAATAGAATTCCACCCGTTTGGCCATGAATGCATCCTCCGTCGTCGATGGGCCGGTCGGCGAACATATACTCACATTTCGCCTCTTGCGATCAGATCCACTTCGAGGACCGGCACCGATGTCCAGCCTTACCGAGCAACTCGTTCAATTCATTGAGGCCAAGCCGATTGCCGACGCTGACCTTGCGAAGGCCTCCGACTACGTTCTCGATGCCCTGGCGAACACTCGGGCCGGCCAGTCGACCGAACCGGGGCGGATCATCAAGGCCTGGGGCGAAGCTGCCGGTCGCGATCCTGGCCGCGAAGCGTTTCAGCTTGGCGCGCTGACGCACATCCTCGAAGCCGACGACCTGCACCGCGAATCGGTCACACATCCTGGGTGTGTTGTCGTGCCGGCGGCGTGCGCGCTTGCCCGCTCCACCGGTGCCGATGGGCGAACCTTCCTGACGGCCGTCCTAAAGGGCTTTGAGGCCATGTGCCGGATTGGTGCCGCAGTCGGACCGACGCACTACCGCACCTGGCACAACACCGCGACCTGCGGGCCGTTTGGTTCCGCCTATGCGGCCGGTACCCTCTTGGGGCTTGATTCGCAGGCGATGGTTCACGCACTGGGGAACGCCGGTACGCAGTCGGCTGGGCTGTGGGAGTTCATTGCGTCCGGTGCGATGAGCAAGCACCTCCATGCCGGTCGCGCCGCGGAAGCAGGGGTCGTGGCAGCCGAGCTCGCGGCACATGGCTTCACCGGCGCCCCGTCGATTCTGGAAGGGTCCCGCGGCTTCTTTGCTGCCGCCTGCCCGGATGCTGATCCCGAGGCAGTGCTTCGAGCCCCGGATCAACCCTGGCAACTCCATCTGACGTCGATCAAGCCGTGGCCGTCCTGCCGACACACACATCCAGCCATTGATGCTGCCTTGGAACTGGCGCCGCATGTGGACCGGTTCCGGAAAGTCGAGGCGTGGACCTACCGGGCGGCCATCGATGTTTGCGACAATGTTCAGCCGAAGACCGAATACGAAGCAAAGTTTTCGCTGCAGCATTGCATTGCCGCGGCGTTGATGGACAAGGAGGTCGTGTTCGCCAGCTTCGAGGCAGCCGCCCGCGAGCGACATGCCGATCTTGCAAACCGTGTCGTGCTGGCGTCCGGTCCTCCGTACGACGAGGCATACCCTCGCGCGTGGGGGGCGTCGGTCCGCGTCGAATTGGTTGACGGGCGCGTGCTGGCGGCGGAACGGGAGCATGCGCTCGGCGACCCGGACGCCCCGCTCTCGTCACGGCGGCTGGAGGCCAAGGCGCGGGACCTTCTGGCACTCGGAGGAGTGGATCCGGAACCGGTGGTCCGCCAAGTGTATGGGCTTCGTGCTGGCGGATCGCCGGTCGGCCTTGCGGACCTCGTAACTTAGTCAGCCTCGCGCGCTAGACCGATCCAGACGGAATCTCCGTCGCGTACCTCCCGCAGATCGGCCGGGTCGCCGTCAGCGTCCGCCCAGACGTTCACGGCGGTCACCAGACGAATCTCGTCTCCGCGCGACGCCGGTGTCCGGCCGTACCCGATTGCGATCGCCGACCCGCCGGTCCAAAAAGCAATCTCTCCTTTCTCGACGACGTCGCGGGCATCGTCCTCCAATGGTGCTGACACCGGGACGCGGAAGTAGACTTCCTCGCCCCACGTTTGCGCGACTGCCTGCAGCGGAAGTTCCTTCAGAATCGCTTTGGCAGTGGGCGTGTCCCGAGCAGTCATCCCGAGTTCGGTGGCGTTGATCCGGACCACGATCCGTTCCATCAGTCGTTCTCCTGAAGCAGTGCGAAATCTCGCAACGTACGGCTCCGTACACCTTGTCCAAAGCCTGCCGCCCCCTATCATGCAGCACTGAACGGGCGCAAATGGACGCCCCTTGAAAGGAGCTTTCATGGCCCAGTTCGGTATCGGTCAGCCCGTGGAACGGGCGGAGGATCCCCGATTCCTGACCGGCAAGGGGCGTTACACCGCCGATCTATCGCTTCCCGAGCAAGCCTGGCTGCACGTGGTCCGCTCGCCGATGGCCTGTGCCGACATTCGTTCCATCAGCACTGAGGCTGCATCGCAGGCCGAGGGTGTGCTTGGTGTATTCACCGCCAAGGACTTGGTGGAGGCAGGCGTGGGAAACCTGGCCTGTCTGTACGTCGGCAAGAACCGCGACGGATCGGATAATCTGGTCCCGCCGCGACCGGCGTTGGCTGGTGAGCGGGTTTACTACGTGGGTGAGCCCGTTGCCATTGTGGTGGCAGAAACGGCAAATCTTGCGCGCGACGCGGCGGAACTGGTGGAGGTCGACTACGAGGAGCGTCCGGCGGTCACGGACACGGCTGGTGCCACGGCTGACGACGCTCCCCAGATCCACGAGGGCATCCCCGGCAATCTCTGTTTCGACTGGGCCCTCGGCGACGAAGCGAAGACGGACGCCGCGTTCGAGAAGGCCAGGCATGTCGTTTCCCTCGACCTGGTGAACAACCGGCTGGTTCCGAACCCGATGGAGTGCCGTGCGGCAGTCGCCAGCTACGAGGAAGGCAGCGGTTTCTCGATTACCTGTGGTTCGCAGGGAGTCCATCTGCTCCAGGGGCAGTTCGCGTCCATCTTCGGTGTCGAGGCGGACGCAGTCCAGGTGCGAACCGGCGATGTCGGCGGCGGCTTCGGGATGAAGATTTTTCTGTATCCCGAGTACATCCACGTGCTGTTTGCCGCGAGGGCGCTGGGTCGTCCCGTCCGCTGGGTTTCCGAGCGTACCGAAGCGTTTCTCTCCGACACCCACGGGCGTGACCATGTCACCCGCGCCGAGCTGGCGTTGGATTCGGACGCGCGTTTCCTGGGGCTGCGGGTGCACACGATCGCGAACCTGGGTGCGCAGTGCTCCAACTTCGGGATTTTCGTGCCGACACTCGCTGGCACCATGATGCTTACAGGCTGCTACCAGACCCCCGCCGTGTACGCGAATGTGCTGGGCGTGTATACGAACACGCCGCCGGTGGATGCCTACCGGGGAGCAGGGCGCCCCGAGGCGGCGTTCGTGGTGGAGCGGATCGTGGACAAGGCCGCGCGCCAGCTGGGACTTGCGCCCGACGAGATTCGTCGCCGCAATTTCATTCGATCTGACCAGATGCCGTACACCACGCCCATGGGCGAGATCTACGACTCCGGGAATTTCGTCAAGAACATGGATGACGCTATCGCGCGCTCAGACTGGGCCGGCTTCGAACAGCGCCGTGCCGCGTCGGAACGCAGCGGCCGACTTCGCGGAATCGGGATGGCCAGCTACATCGAGGCATGCTCGAGCGGCGCGCCTGAAGAGGCGACCATCGAGATTGGCACCGACGGCCGCGCGCGCGTGCTGATCGGCACCCAGTCTAACGGGCAGGGCCATGAAACGGCCTATCGGCAGATCGTGTCGGAACGTCTGGGGCTCTCGTTCGACCAGATCGATATCGTCCAGGGCGACACCGCGACGATTGGCTATGGCGGAGGAACCGGTGGGTCGCGATCGGTTCCGGTCGGCGGTGCCGCCCTTTCCGATGCGGCGATGCAGGTGATCGAGCGTGGCCGGAGTCTTGCTGCCGACCAACTGGAAGCTTCGATGGAGGACATCGAGTTCCAGAATGGCAGGTTCAGGGTACCCGGCACGGATCTCGAGGTGTCCCTCGGAGAGGCCTCCCGGCGCGCCGCCGATGCAGGCGACCCGTTGGCGGAGGCTGCCCGATGGACTCCGCCGGCCGCGACGTTCCCGAACGGCACCCACGTCTGCGAGGTGGAAGTGGCCCCCGAAACCGGGGCGTTGCAGATCATGCGCTACACGGTCGTGGATGACTTCGGCACGGTCATAAACCCGCTACTCCTGGAAGGCCAGGTTCACGGCGGGATCGTGCAGGGCCTGGGCCAGGCACTGCTTGAGCAAACACAGTACGATTCCGAATCTGGTCAGTTGCTGAGCGCGTCCTTCATGGATTACACGATGCCGCGCGCGGACGACGCCCCTCACATCGATTTCACCTACAATGTGGTTCCGTCGACCACCAATGCGTTGGGCATGAAAGGGGCTGGGGAAGCGGGTGCCATCGGCGCTCCACCGGCCATCATCAACGCACTGGTCAATGCGCTTCATGGTTACGGCATCGAGCACGTCGACATGCCGGCGACGCCGGAGCGTGTCTGGTCGCTCATCGATACTGGCTCGCGTCGAGCCGCCTGAGATATATCCTTGTTTGATCCTACTGAGCGGCCGGGGCGCCCCGGCTGGCAATTCCTGCACACGCCGGGGCCTACGAACATCCCCCGACGGATTGTGTCCGCAATGGCGGCCCCCCAGTCAGACCATCGGAGTCCTGAGTTTCTGACAATTGCTGAACGGGCCTACGCCCGGCTCAAGGAGTTGCTTGGTACGAAGTCGCCGGTAGCGCTGATGAGTGCTCCGGGCCACGGAGCTTGGGAGGCGGCCTTGGTGAATCCGCTGGCTCCGGGCGACCACATCATCATGGCGGAGACCGGTTTCTTCTCTCAACGATGGAAGGAGATGGCGGAACGGCTGGGTCTCCAGGTCGACTATCTGCCAGGTGACTGGCGTACCGGGGTCGACGCGAATCGGGTCGAGGAATGCCTGCGCTCCGATGCGTCGGGGAGCATCAAGGCCGTCTGCGTCGTTCACAACGAGACGTCGACAGGAGTACGGAGTGACCTTCCGGCGGTTCGGGCGGCGATGGACGCCGCGGGGCACTCGGCACTTCTGATCGCGGATGTCATCTCGTCCTTTGCTTCAAGTCCCTACTACCATGATGCTTGGCGCGTGGATGTCTGTGTCGGCGGGAGTCAGAAAGGCCTCATGTTACCGCCGGGCCTTGCATTCAATGCACTGTCGGACCGGGCACTGGAAGCCGCCCGGACATCAGGGGGCTGCCCGCGCTATTTCTGGGACTGGAATGAGCACCTCGGACCAGAGGGCTCCCTGGGCTTCATTTCGACCCCGGCGATTCCGCTCTGGTACGGGCTTGCGACCGCCCTGGAGATGCTGTTTGAAGAAGGGCCTGAGCAGGTGTTCGCTCGCCACCGGCACCTGGCTCAAAGCGTGCGGGCGGCGGTAGCTGCGTGGAATCTAGAGCTTGTCAGCACCATTCCGGACGAACACAGCGACACGGTAACGGCGATCCTGCTTCCAGAGGGCAA
Organism: Rhodospirillales bacterium; assembly: GCA_028824295.1. Classification (NCBI taxonomy): domain Bacteria; kingdom Pseudomonadati; phylum Pseudomonadota; class Alphaproteobacteria; order Rhodospirillales; species Rhodospirillales bacterium. The sequence continues at coordinate 69,368 of JAPPED010000033.1, forward strand.
CGACCCGGATGCATTCCGGACCCTGTGCCGAGAGCAGTACGGGGTTGCACTGGCTGCGGCCATCGGGCGCTGGGCCACGAACGGATTTCGGATCGGCCACTTGGGCGCCCTGAGCGAAGCGATGATTCTTGGTTCGTTGGGGGCAACCGAACTTGCTCTGGGGGAAGCCGGAGTTCCGCATGAGGCAGGTGGTGTTGGAGCGGCCCTGGCAAGCCTCCGGGCGAATCATGCCCGGGAAGCACCGCTACGCGCCGTCGGCTGACCGACGCCTTCGCGTTAGGCGAAAGCCTCGTCCCACGTTCCCCGCGTGGCAGCCCGCGAATATTCCGTGGACCGGTTTTCAAAGAAGTTGGTGTGCTCAAGCGCATTGAGCATCTCGTCCATCCAGGGAAGCGGATTCGTGTCGGCGGCGAAGAGAGGCGGCTGCCCGAGCCGGTTGAGTCGACGGTTGGCGATGTACCGGATGTAGGCTTTTACCTCTGCGCCGGTCAGACCCTCCACGCCGCCCAATTCGAAGGCTCTGTCGATAAACGCGTCCTCGTGGCAGACCACCGTCTGACAGGCCTCGCGCAGGTCATTGGCGAGCTCGTCGGTGTCGATGTCGGGATTTTCCTGCAGAAAGGTTCGGTAGAGGCGGACAATCGAGTTCGTGTGCAGGGTTTCATCGCGGGCTGACCACGTGACGATCTGGCCCATCCCTTTCATCTTGTTGAATCTCGGGAAGTTCAGCAATACGGCGAAGCTTGCAAAGAGCTGGATGCCCTCGGTGAAGGCCCCGAACATGGCCAGAGTCCGGGCGATGTCCTCGCGGGTATCGGTGCTGTAGCTCTGCATGTAATCGTACTTGTCGCGCATCTCCTTGATGTTGAGAAAGGCCTCGTACTCGACTTCCGGCATGCCGATCGTGTCGAGGAGATGTGAGTACGCGGCGATATGCACGGTCTCCATGTTGGAGAACGCCGCCAACATCATTTGAACTTCGGTCGGCTCGAACACGCGCGCGTAATGCCGCATGTAGCAGTTGTTGACCTCGACATCCGACTGTACGAAGAAGCGGAAAATTTGAGTCAGCAGATTCCGCTCCTCATCGGTGAGCTTTTCGCTCCAGTCCTTGACGTCTTCAGCGAGAGGCACCTCTTCCGGCAACCAGTGAATCCGCTGTTGCTGCAGCCACGCTTCATAGGCCCACGGGTAGTGGAACGGCTTGTAAACAGGGTTAGCCTTGAGCAAAGACACTGCAGCTACCCAGCCTTGCCGAAGGCCCGTGCAGCGAGCAGGAGAGATCGCTCGCCACCAGATGATGTTTCCCACGACCCATGCGGCACAAGATACAGTGTCGCATGGGAATTGTGAAACCGGCTCATCCCGTTCGCTCCGGGGTCAGCATCGCCCTAGCGGAACGTGGCTTCGACCCGCCCAAGCGGGCCGAAATCGCAGACCGCATGGTCACCCGGCTTCGCGTGGACGGCCGCGTTGGCGATGTTTCCGGTCGTGACGATGTCTCCGGCATGAAGCGTGTCTCCCCTGCCGGTAACGCGGTTGGCCAGCCAGAGCAGCGCGTTCGCGGGATCGTCCAGTGCGTTGGCTCCGACTCCGTCGGTGACGGGCTCCCCGTTCACCGTGACTGCCACCGTGAGTCCCAACCGATCGATGTCGGCCCAGTCCGAACGCCAAATCCCTGCGACAAAGCACGCGTGCACGCCGTTGTCGACGATCGTCTCCGCAAGGGTGGGCGACCAGCCGCCTTCGAACCGGCAGTCCACCACCTCGATGGCGGGGGCCAGTGCAGCGGTTGCATCCAGAACCTGGCGAAGCGTGAACGGTGCCTCGGCCGGGGTGAGGTCTCGATGGAACCGGAAGGCAATCTCTGGTTCGACAATCGGCGATGCGAATGCGAGGCCGGCAAGGTCCGCAGGACTGTCGAACGTCGTCTCTTCATGCATGCGGCCGTAGAACGGCTCGTCGGTACCCGTCAACTGCTGGGCCCAAGAGTTCGTGCATCCGATCTTCCAGCCGATCACGGTGCCTCCGACGGCAGCGTTCAGTTGGACCTGCAAGTCGTACGCGGAATCGGGTTCAAGCGGAACGGTCGTCGGGAACTTCGCCATCAAACGACCAGCCCGCCGTGACTCGGCGAGCGCCGATACCAAGGACTCCGGCGGGGCCCTCACCTGGCAGCAACCCGCTTCAACTGCAGCCTCTTGGGGGCAAGCTCTCCGACAAGCTGGGCTTCCGGGTTCGCATTCTGCACGTATGGGTGTCCGACCCGCCCGTACGCGTTCCAGATGCGAAATCCCAGCCGATCCAAGAGCTCTCTGGGGGCATCTACGAGAAGGTCCGGATCCACCCCAAGCGTGTAGTTCTCCTGCGGTCGAAACTGCGGACCGCAGAAGGTGGCCAGCACTGCAAGGCGGTGCTCACCCGACTGGTTCGCGCCGGTTCCGTGCCAGATTCTTCCGTCCCACACGATGGCTGAACCGGCGCCAGCTTCGGCGGGCAGCGTGGGCACCGGGCAGGGGATGCCGGGGGGCGGCTGCAGGCCCGTCAGGTGGCTGGTCGGAACGAGCCGTGTGGCGCCGTTCGCTTCCGTAAAGTCATTCAGGCAGTACACCACGTTGGCGGCGCAGGGGGGGTTGATCGGGCGCGTCATGTCCCCGTCATCGGCTCCGTGGAACTCGCCCCGCTGCATGGCTCCGGGCACGTGCGGCTCGTCATGCCGGGGCAGGGGACGCGGCAACCACCATTGGTCCGTATGCAATCCCATGGCACGACCGCCGGGTTTGGCGATGTTGGCGGTAAGGCTGGACAGGACAAATTCCGGTCCGAGCAGGGATTCCACGAGAGGGGAGAGCCGCTGGTCGGTGACCAGGTTGCGGAACACGGCGCCCTTGTTGACCAGCATCCAGAGACGCTGATTGATGCCGCCATTGGCCGCCGTGAACACGTTCTCGCGGGAATGCCGGTGACGATTGGACCAATCCTGTCCAGGCCCCTGATCCTCGAACGCGACCCCTATCTCGATTTCCGCCTCTGCCTGCTCGACGAGACGTGTTCGAAGGGCGGCCAGTTCGCTGCCGCCGAGGACGTCCTCGACGATGCAGTAGCCGAATTCCCGAAGGTCACTCCGGGCCTGATCAATGTCCGTTGTCGGAGATGCGGAGGGATCGCCGGGTTGCCACGGTGCACAAGTTTCCATGCCGAACCTTTACCGGTTGCAGGTCGCAAAAAAGGTCATCGTAACGCTTTGGACCGATGTACCAAAATCGGGTCAAGTCGCTGGAATGGCCCCTTCGGACCGTGGATCGCCGAGACGAAAATCTCCGGCCACATCTGGCATTTGCCGTGTACCAGTCCGTGCCATACGGCGGGCGCGGGACGGTGTCACGCCCGGCTCTTTACCGATCATTATCGGCGACGGACGCCTGCCCTTCGGGGATTGAAGGGGCCCGCCATGGCCATGAACCCGGCGAGAGCCCCGCGGCAAGCAGACATAGGACGTGCCAGGGCAGGCCTGAAGAAACACGGGCGGCACTGCCGGTTAGCCGGTCAGTTAGCGGGCGCTGGCGGCTCTTCCGTGGCTTCTTCGGAAACCTGCTCCTTGATCAGGTCAGCCATGCGTCGCGAGAACTGCTTGCGCTTGGAAGGCGGCACGGCAAACGCCCAATTCGACAACTGGGCGTTGAGTTCGTCGACTTCCAGTTCGACGTCTTCCAACGACGGCATCTCCGGAAGCCCAACAACGTTGGGTCCATCTTCCGGCAACTCCTTGCGAACCGACGGTGCGTACTCGGCGTCGACCCAGAGCCAATCGATTTCGTCCAGTTCTGCCGTTCTGACAACCAGTCGAAGCCCGTCAAACGTCTCCACCGTTGTGGCCGGGCCTTCGTTGGGTAGCGCGAGGTCCGATCGTTTTTCAATCGCCACTGCCTTGACCCGCTCGAGCGCCGTTCCGTGCTGGTTGCCGACGTACGGATTTTCCGGCTCGTAACCCTCAGGAATATTCTGGAGGCCGAAGTACTGATCCGAGAACAGCGCCCGTTCAATCAGGACCTGTTCGCCGTCTGCATGTTCCGTGATGAAGCGCTGTACGCGCCAGCGGGGCAGGTCAAGAATTGACGAGTCCAGCCAACCCATGGGCTGGCCGGGGAGATCGAAATTTCGCCACACCAGCCACGCCTGATCCTCGCCGGCGCGGCGCACATAGCGAGCCCTCTGGTTACCGCTCGCGTCGCGGCCGACGAGCAGCGACGCAAGGGGGGTTTCCGCCTCGTCGACGAGCGAAATCGATACTGCACCGCCCTCGGATGCCGTGGGATCGTTCAGGCCAAGCGCACCGTGCCGCGCTGGGTCCGATGTCCGGGGCTCAAGCGTTTCCAGCACCGACATGGAGACGAGGACCTGCTTGACCTTGTCGGTTTCCACCGGGTAGTCGGCGAGCTCTGGCATGATCCAGTCGCCCGTCTCGCCGCGGATAATTCGGAAGGTCCCGTGTTCGCTTTCCACGCGCACCTCCTGAACCGCGTTGATCTCGTCCATCAGAGACGGAAACACCCGCTGCGGTTCATTGGTGCTCTGCAGACTTGTGTCACGCCAGATCGTGGCGGCGACGGCGACGGCCACCACCACGACCGTGCCCGCAGCAAAGACGACGAGGCGCCTCACCGGGACTGCCTCCGGCGGCGTCGGACCAGGGGCACGATCAGGGCTGCAATCACGACCAGTACCGGCATCACGTAGCTATTCAGCGCCTCCAGGCGTGCGGACAGCGCATCGATGTCACTCCTGAGGTCGTACTGCACGTCCCGCAGGCGTTTGCGGATCGTGACGATCTGCTCGCGGAACTCAGCAATTGTCTCGCGCTGTTCGGCGGTCAGGATCGGTGCGCCCTCTTCCGCCTCCTGGGCGACGGTGCCCTGCAGCTCACGGAGCTTGTTCTCGGTTTCCTGCAACTGGCCCTGCAGTGCGCGCTCGGTTTCGCGATAGCGAGTCTCTGCCTCGCGCTCAAGATCCTGGACCACCGTGAACGGGCGCACGGACGAGCCACGGCTTCGGAGGCCGATGAGTTCGCCACCGCCGGCGAGCGACTCCAGCGCATTGATGACGAACGAGCCATTGTCGGCGGTCGGCACAGCGCTCGTCCGGCCGAAGAACTCCCGCGTTGCCACCCACACGTTGTCAGCGAGGACGTCGCTGTCAGCCACGACAACTAGGTGACCCGCCTCGGTCGATGCCCGGTGATCCGCCGGTACGGACTCCGTGTCCTCTCCGGCATTATCGGCGCCCGGCGGGCCGTCTGGAAATGCCGACGGGAGCGTCCCGGTGACCCTGGCCGCCAGCACCCGTGTTTCCGTGTCCGCCACGAAATCCGCCAGCAACTGGGTGGGGTCGGGCCGGACTTGGATTCGGAAACGCTCAACCGACATCGACTGGGGCGTAGCGCGGACAAGGGATGCGAATCCGGGCGCCGGATTTTCTTCGGTGGGTCGCAGCCATCCGGACGAATGCATAAACAGCCGCTCCAGATTGGCGGTGATCACGTCGTCGTTGCTGAACGATGGGTCCAAGAGCGCGAGCCAGAGAATGTAATCCACGACCTGTCCGCCGCCGATGCTCACCTTCCGGGCTGCCAAACGGTCGCCCACAACTTCGCCGGGTGCCAGTTCGAAACCCCAGGGCTGGAAAAGCTCCGACAAATTGGAGTAGGGGATGTAAATGCGGCGCTGCTGCGGATCGATGTATGAGAACTCGATCTCGGAAAATGGATCGACGAAGAAGATTGCCCCGCGCCCACTCATGACGAATTGGTCGATCAGATAGAGCACGTCCGGTTTCGGAGTCTTCGGGTGCACCACCATCAGGATGTCGATGTCGTCGCTGATCTCGGTTGGCTCGGGTCCGAGGTTTTCGACATCGAACAACTGCAGCAACTGTCCGTGGATGGCCCACGGGGGTACGTAGTCGGTCGGGGCGCTTTCTTCCGTCGGAAGCCCGCCAGCCACCGGAAGCGAGGTCACCAGGCCCACCTTCACACGGCGAGGGTTCGCCAAATCGTAAACGATCCGCGTCAGGTCGTATTCGAGAAATGCTTCCCGTTCACGCTCGAAAAACGGAATCCGTTCCGTGTCGTCGGTGCTGTTGGTGGCCACCAGTCCGAAGTACAGGCGTTCGCCGGCCGAACTGACGGGGACTCCCTGCAAGTCGTAGACCACCGCCAGGTCTTCCTGGTCGGAGAAGGGTACCGGGTCGATCCGCTCAAGCTCGATCAGACCGTCGGAGGACGCAACGTATTGTTCGAGCAGTTCCCGTACGCGCCGCTCGTAATCCCGGACTTGCGGGATATCCCGGCTCAGCTGTTCGGAAAAGAAGAGGCGAAGGGAAATCGGCTCGGCAAGATTGTCCAGCACATGCTGGGTGCTGTCGGAGAGGGTGTATAGCCCTTCAGCCGTGAGGTCGACGCGGGCATTCCGGAAGAGCGCCCCGGACAGGACATTTACCGCAACGAATGCTGCAATCGTCAGGGCCAGCCAGGCGCCGGTGGCGAGGGTGCGTTGTTTCTGGAGCATCGGTCAGCTACCGCGCTTCGCGTCAACGATGACAGTGTTCAGCAAGAGCGCGCCGATGATCAGGGATCCGAAGAACACCAGGTCCCGAAGGTCAATGACTCCCCGGCTCAAATCATTGAAGTGCGTGAGAAAACTGAACGAGGCAATGGTGTCGAGCAGCGTCTGCGGCGTCCAGGCCGAGAAGAAATTCAGGACGATCGGCAGGCCGCTGACGGTGAACAGGAAGCACACGCTCACCGAGACCACGAACGCGATGACCTGATTTCGGGTGAGCGCGGATACACAGGAACCGATAGCGAGGTATCCCCCCGCCATCAGGAAGCTGCCGACGTAACTGCCAATGATGACCCCGTGGTCCGGGTCACCGAGGTAGCTCACGGTGATCCACAGGGGAAACGTGAGGCTCAGCGCGATGCCGGTAAAGATCCACGCGGCGAGGAACTTTCCGACGACGGCTTGTGCCGCCGATATCGGCAGGGTCATCAGGATTTCCAGCGTCCCGGTCTTGCGCTCTTCGGACCAGAGGCGCATCGCGATGGCGGAGACGAGAAACAGGTACAGCCAAGGGTGCCACTGGAAGAATGCGTACAAGTCGGCCTGACCTCGATCGAAGAAGTTTCCCATGTGAAACGTCAACAGTGAGGCCAGCAACAGAAAGATGGCAATGAAAACGTAGGCGACAGGCGTGACGAAGTAGCTCACGAGTTCGCGTCGCAGGACCGCCAGGACCGGAGTTGTCATTCCGTCCTCCCGGTGAGCTTCCGGAACACGTCGTCGAGCGTTCCTGCGCCGCCGGCATCCGCCAGCAGGTTGGACGGCGTGCCGTCCACCAACTTGCGTCCTCTAGCGATGATCATTGCACGAGTACATACGGCGTCGACCTCTTCGAGAATGTGGGTTGAAATCACGATCGCCTTGGTATCCGCCATCGTTTTGATGAGTTCTCGGACTTCGTGTTTCTGGTTGGGGTCCAGGCCATCGGTGGGTTCATCCAGGACCAGCACACCGGGGTCGTGCAGAATGGCAAGTGCCAGACCTACTCGGCGCTTGAAGCCCTTCGACAGCGTCTCGACCTGCTGATAGAGAACCGTTTCAAGACGCAGCCGCTCAATGACGTATTCCGTGCGCTGCTGACGGGTGGCGGTGTCCATCCCTCGCGCCGACGCGACGAAGTGGAGGATGGCGTCCACCGTCATCTCGCCGTACAGCGGGGCGCCTTCCGGAAGGTAGCCGAGCTGGCGTTTGATTTCGCGTGGATGGTCCTGCACATCGAACCCCGCGATACGCGCGGTGCCGGCGCTCGGCGGCAGATAACCCGCCACCATCCGCATGGTGGTGGTCTTTCCGGCCCCGTTTGGGCCCAGAAAGCCCAGGACTTCGCCTTGTTCAACCGTAAATGAAATGTCGTCGACGGCAGTGAACGGGCCGAAGCGTCGGGTCAGCCGGTCGATTTCGAGCAATGCAGGCATGGCTTTGGGAGAGGTCCGAGGAAGGTGCGGGGTCGCGGACTGCCGGATGGAACATAGTGCGGAAGGACGCATGCGCAAGGCGTTGGCCAAGTCGCACGTGCAGCGCCCTGCCGCGTATCGAACTAACGGAGCCGATCAGCCCGTCGCATATAGCGGAATATTCGCGCTACGGATAGCTTGATTCTGTGGGGATGCCAAGAAGGTGATGGCTTGGGCAGCAGCTTCGAGGGTAACCCAACTCGAGTAGTCGGCATCAGGTTGGGCACGCCGGTTCTCTTCGGTGTCCAGAATCGAGGGGGCAATCGCATTGACGAAGATGTTTTCCCCGGCCACTTCCTCCCCAATCGCTTCAGTCATCGTGGCGACAGCGCTCTTGCTGAGGGCATAGGCAACCATACCGCCCGCATTCCTGGGCTCGAGGGCAGCGCGCGCGGACACGTTCACGATTCTCCCTCCACTCCCGTGGAGGCGGAAGATGCGAATGGCTTCCCGGCAGCAAAGGAAGCAGGAGCGGGCGTTCATCCGCCACATATGCTGGAGCATGTCCTCGTTGGTGTCGCCGATGTCGGCCATCGCGAATCCGCCGGCAAGATTGATGGATGCCCACATCGTCGGATGCCGCCGGTACCAGAGGTGCACGGCCGACTCCCGGGCCAGGTCGGGGCCGCCGTCAGCCGGGTCCTTCGGTGCCTGAACGTCCGCATTGAGCGTCTTGAGCATCGCCACGACTGCTCGTCCGAGGTTTCCTGCCGCGCCCGTGACAACGACTAGGCGACCCTCGAAATCGACACCGATCGGCATTGGCTGGCTCCGGAACCGGGGTATTCTGGTGGCGCGGGCCTCGTCCCGCGACCCGCCCAATGTCTACCGTCTTGTCCGAAATGCAAGCAGCCGCCAGCAGGAGAAGCTCATGGCCGCCCAAACCCCCATCTGCGACTTCGGCTGGAATGCTCCCGATTTCGATCTGCCGGGCATCGATGGCCGAAATTGGACGCTTGCCGACGTGACCGGCCCCCGGGCGACGTTGGTGATGTTCATTTGCAACCATTGTCCGTATGTCGTCGCGGCGGCGCGGAAGATCGTCCGGGATGCCGCCGAACTCAAGGATCACGGCGTTGGCATCGTCGCCATCATGCCCAACGATACCGAGGCGTATCCGGCTGACGACTTTCCCCGCATGAAGACGTTTGCGGCAGATCATCAGTTTCCATTTCCCTATCTGATCGACCGCACGCAAAAGGTTGCGCGCGCGTACGGTGCTGTCTGCACTCCGGAATTCTTCGGTTTTGATGACAGTGGGGGGTTGCAGTATCGCGGTCGGTTGGACGATGCCCGCGCGGAGAAGCGCGACGGGACCAGGCGAGACCTCTTCGAAGCCATGAAAGCCATCGCCGCGGGACTGGGAGGACCGCAGGAGCAGCATGCGAGCATGGGATGCTCGATCAAGTGGAAAACCTCCTGACGAATGCGAACGGATACGCGGATTCAGGTCGAGGGAACAGATCTAGCCTTCGACGCGGCTTCGGACCGGCCGGTCCTCGATTCCGCGCTGGACGCGGGAATTCGTTTGCCGCACAACTGCAGAGGGGGGATTTGCGGGACCTGCCGGGCAACGGTGGTGTCCGGCACGCTCGAGGCGGAGAGTTCGGTTCAATATGCCCTAACCCAACGGGAGCGTGAAAACGGTGTCTGGTTGCTTTGCCAGGCCCGCCCGACGGCATCAGACGTCGTCGTCCGGGTGCACGCTCCGTTGCCTCCGCAGCCCAAGGCAGCCGACGCACGGCCTCAGACGTTTCTTTGTGAAACGGTCGCGAGCCGCCCAGTCACGCCGCGGGTCCGTGAGCTGGTCTTTGCCCTGCCGAAGACTGCCGGTTTCGTGTTCAAGGCCGGCATGCACGTGGAGATCGCCGTGCCCGGCATCGAACCGCCGCGCACGTATTCCATGCTTGATGCGCCGGGTCCGGGCGGAAAGCCCGTGGATGGGCTGCTTCGGTTCCTGGTAGCCCGTCAGGCCCCGGGGGCGGCGAGCGCCTGGCTGCACGAGACCTTGCGTCCGGGCATGGTGAGCTCCCTGACCGGCCCGTTCGGTACGTTCGGGCTACCGGAGCGCGTGCCAGGGCCCATCCTGGGTCTTGCCGGCGGAACAGGAATTGCACCGGTGCTGGCGGTCGTTGAGGAAGCCCTCTCCGCCGGCTTCAGTGCCCCGGTCACGCTGGTGCTGTCCGTGCGCGACCGGGACGAGATCTTGGCCATGGACGCCTTCAGCCGAATCGCGAGACGGCACGAGAACTTCGCGTGGAAAGTCACGCTGACCCGCGAACAACCGCCGCCCGGTACGCGGTTTGGCACTGGCCGCATCCCGGACATGCTCCATCGAGTGCACGGCCAGCTCGCGCACCATACCGTCCTGATCGCTGGCACCCCGGGGTTCGTCGATGCCTGCGAAGCCTGCGTCCAGGCTTTGGGCGCTGCACCGGATCGAATCGCCGTCGACTCGTTCCTTCCGGCCGACCCCGGCACACCGCAATAGGTTGAGTTCATTGCTTGAGCTAGACGATATCTGGCCGATGTCCTGCCCGGCCAACGTTAACTGAAATTTACATTCCGGAAACGTCGCGACAACCTTCGGGAAATATTCCCTAAATGCAGGGTCCTTAAGTTGGAATCCCGAGGCTCCCGGGTTCGATCGGAGCCTCCGTTTCTCCGATAAGGAACCTGCATGTCAAGAAACGTTTTTCTGTCAGTAACCGCGGCGGTGGCGGCGTTTGCGGTTGCGTTGCCAGCAATGGCTGCCGTTCCGAGCCTGGCGCCGGTGGTTGAGGTCGTTCAGCCGGCCGTTGTGGCAATCGAGGTGGAACCGGTTGCGCTGCCAGTTGCCAGAGATGAGCCCAGGACCCTGCCACGAAAAAGCCCATTCGATTCCGATTCGTTCTTCAAGAGAGAGTTCGGCCAGCACCTGCCTGGGCCTCCTGGGGTTCCCGCGATCCCTGACGACCAATTTCGAAAGCACGGCGGATCGGGATTCTTCATTGATGCCGATGGCCACCTCGTCACCAATGCCCACCTGATTGGCCAGGGTCGCGACATTCGGATTCACACCACTGACGGGGACGTGCTGGAAGCAACGGTAATAGGACAGGATCGACAGAGCGACATTGCCCTCTTGAAGGTGGACGTTGAGCACGCGGTTCCGTACGTGACATTCGCTGATTCTGACGCCGTGCGGGTCGGCGACTGGGTGTTCGCAATTGGTAGTCCCTACGGTTTTCGAGGCACGGTGACGACCGGCATCGTCTCGGCGCGCGGCCGGGATATCGGTGCCGGGCAGTACGACGACTTCCTGCAGATCGATGCACCCATTAACCGGGGGAATTCTGGAGGTCCAACGTTCGACCTGACCGGGCAGGTGGTCGGCGTCAACACCGCAATTTACTCGCCTAGCGGCGGCAGCGTTGGCATCGGATTTGCAGTGCCGTCCAATACCGTCCGCCTGATCGTCGCCGACCTCATGGATGACGGGAAGGTGGACAGAGGCTGGCTGGGCGTTCAGATCCAGCCGGTCGACAAGGATCTCGCCGCCGCTCTCGGACTCGACGAGTCGCGCGGCGCGGTGGTTACCGACGTGTCAGAAGGAAGCCCTGCTGCAACGGCAGGACTACGGCCTGGCGGCGTTGTTATCGCGATCGATGACTCGCCTGTTCGAGGGGCCAGAGACCTGGCTCGGCAGATCGCCCGCACAGCACCTGGCGAAGAGGTCGCCCTTACGATCTGGCGAAATGGGAGCGAAGACACGGTCTTGGTTCGCTTGGGCCGCCGGCCCGGAGCCGATCTGGCGACGCTTCCTGCAGCACCGGACGGCCCGGACCTGGGTCTGCAGCTGGGGCAAGACGACGGCGACGGCGCCCTCATTGAACGGGTTCGACCCAGCAGTCCTGCGGCTGCCAAGAGCCTGCTTCCCGGAGACCGCATTCTGAAAGTGGACGGCATCCCAGTGTTGGACGCACACGACGCGACCAGCCGGTTGGCGGAGGCGTGGGAGGCCAAGCAGCGGTTCGTTGTGCTTGAAGTGACACGCGGAATCGAGGTCCGTTTCGTGGCACTGCGTTTGCGGTACGCCTAACCAGGCGTGCCGCACGCGGGCGGTGATCGGCATCCAGCCCGTCACGATCACCGCCCGCCCCTAGGTTGCACGCGGGCAGTTCCTCCCGTCGCCCGCCTGCTTGTAGCGGCCCCGGTCATCAGGTGACCGGGGCCGTATTTCTCTGCCTGCAGATCTGACGTGACCGCGCTGGGTCCTTCTGTCGCGCCGGGTCGCGTCCGCCAGGAGGGCCGTAGTCCTCGCACGTGTCTTGGACGGGGCGATGCGATGGTTTGGCGTGATCAGCCCCTGAACACCAATACGGATTCCAGCTCAAGGAAGAGAGGCCACGTACCTGGCTCCGAAGCTTGGCAACAGATGCGGCCTTGCCCGCGACGTCGACCGCGGGGAATTTGGTGAAGAGAGCTGATCGCGCTTGCCGGCGACCGGAGCCAGGAGGGCTGGCCCATTCCGGCAGGGACACTCGTGCGGTCAAAGGGCCGGCCGGTCCAGACCGGCCGGCGACAGGGTAAATACCTCGAATCCTTCGCTGGTCACGCCAAGCGTGTGCTCGAATTGTGCCGACAGGGACCGATCTCGCGTTACCGCCGTCCACTGGTCATCGAGAATCCGTACGTCCGGTCTCCCTGCGTTGATCATGGGTTCGATGGTGAAGAACATGCCCTCCCGCAACGTCAAACCGGTATTCGGCGTGCCGTAATGGAGGACGGACGGGGCATCATGGAACACCCTGCCAATCCCGTGGCCACAGAACATACGGACCACGGAGTATCGCTTGACTTCCGCACAGTTCTGAATCGCGTGCCCTATGTCGCCGAGAGTGGCTCCTGGACGCACTGCCCGAATCCCTGCCCACATGGCATCAAATGTCGTGTCGGTCAGGATTCGTCCCTGCAGAGACGGCTTTCCGACCCAGAACATCCGGCTGGTGTCTCCGTGCCAACCGTCGAGAATCACGGTGACGTCCAGATTCAGGATGTCCCCGTCCTTGAGACGGGTGCCGTCCGGAATGCCGTGGCAGACGACATGATTGACGGACGTGCACACGGACTTGGGAAAACCCTTGTAGTTCAGCGGCGCCGGGACTGCCCCGCGGTTCACGATGAAGTTGTGGCACAACTGGTCCAGCTCTTCGGTGGTTACCCCCGCCCTGACCTTCGGCGTGATGAAGTCGAGCACCTCTGCAGCGAGCCTGCCGGCCCTTCGCATTGCGGCAAACGCCTCGGCATCGTGAATTCGGACGTGTCGATGCAAATCATTCATGGGGCGTTTCCCACGGGGTCCGTCACGGCCAGAGAACCTGCGACCCTAATTTCTTCCACCGTCAGTCGACACCCATACGCTAGCACCTCGATTCCGGCCGCGCGCGCTGCGTGGAATGCCTCCACGTAAGCCGGGTCAATGTCACCGGCGAGACGGAAGGCCGTACAATCTTCACGCTGTACCAAATAGAGCATGACAGCACGGTCGCCGCTGTCGACCCGCCGGGCGAGCTCGACGAGATGCTTGCGGCCGCGGTCCGTCACCGAATCGGGAAATTCGGCGATGCCTGGCTCCCGAGACATGTGTACGTTCTTGACTTCCACGTAGCATGCCCGGCGGCGCGGACTCTCCAGCAGCAGATCGATCCTGGAGCGGGTTCCGTAACGCACTTCCCGTCGAACCGACGCGTAACCTGCCAGCGGCGCCAATTGGTTTGCGCGGATGGCTTCCTCGGCCAAGGTATTCGGGCGGCTCGTGTTGACACCGACCAGGGTCGATCCGAGTCGAAGCATCTCCCAGCCGTAGCGCAACTTCCGTTTAGGGTCGTCGTTCGGCGCGAGCCAGGTCTCGACGCCGGCATAGGTCAGGCCCAGCATCGAGCCGGGATTCGCGCAATGCGCCGTGACAAGCCTGCCGTCTTCCAGTTTGTGGTCACTGAGGAACCGCTTGTAGCGGCGCTGGAGACAGGCTCGGACGAGCGTTACGGGAAACTGCACGGGAAGGGTTCCGTCCGGTACCAGGAGGCGGCGTCAGCGGAGACTAGACGAACGGCGCGCGTCCGATGGCAAACGGCTAGCATGCCGGCGACCGTCCGGAGCCAGCCATGCCGTCCCAACAAGCCCCCACTGCCGCAATGCTCGTGATCGGCAACGAGATTCTCTCCGGCCGTACCCAGGACAAGAATGTTGCGCACGTCGCGAATCGGATGTCTGACCTGGGAGTGCGGCTGTCGGAAGTGCGGGTGGTTCCGGATGTCCGCGACCGGATTGTCACTGCTGTCCAGGAATTGTCATCGGCCTGGGACTACCTGATCACGACCGGCGGCATCGGACCCACGCACGACGATATTACGACCGAATGCGTGGCTGCAGCGATGGGGGTCGAGGTGGAGCGGAACGCCGAGGCCCACCGCCGTCTCCGGGCGCATTACAAGGGTACCGAGCTCGAACTGAACGAAGCCAGGCTCCGGATGGCGGACATTCCAGTGGGGGCAACGCTGATCGACAATCCGGTTTCCGCGGCACCCGGATTCCGGCTGGCGAACGTGTTCGTGTTGGCCGGGGTGCCGGCCATCATGAAGGCCATGCTCGCGGTCCTGGAGCCGCAATTGGTGCGCGGTCCGCCGCTTCGCTCGCGTACGCTCGTGGTGAATCGGCCAGAAGGGTTGATCGCAGACGACCTGGCAGCCGTCGCCGCGGAATATCCCGACGTCGATATAGGCTCATATCCGTTTTATCGCCCTCCTGATATCGGGACCAGCCTCGTGTTGCGTGCCACCGATACCGAACGGCTCGGCCAGTGTGCTGATGCGGTGCGTCGGTTTCTCACCCGACTGGGAGCACCCTTCCGGGAGGAACCGTGAGGGATCGTTATGATGTCGCTTGGGGCCTGCGGGCGTGGCGGAATTGGCAGACGCGACGGACTTGCAGGAAGTTGAGTGCCTGCCGGGAAACCGGCAGCGTAGAACCGCTCAAATTCGGGGAAAGCTTACCGGCATGGCCGATGCTGATCCCGAGCCAAGCCTGCTTTCGGGCGGGAAGGTGTAGAGACTAGACGGGCGGCGCCTGGGGCCGACACATCGGCGACGGCGAAGGGATAGTCCAGACCACGAACGCGCCTTCAGCGCGGCGGCGAAAGCCGAAGTGGTACGAAAATCCGTTTCTCCGGAGGAGAGTGAGGGTTCGAGTCCCTCCGTCCGCACCCCGCCCCGCTCCGGCGACGGATGTCCCCGGAGACTGGAACAGGGCGGGCCCGATGCAGCCCCCTAGTCAGTGTTCATGCGCTGGCAGGACCCGCGATCATGGGTCCTGCGAAGACAGCCCAATGCCCCGGCGGCGGTGCCCCCTGCGAACGATGGCCAACGGCGGGGCGGGCGGCGGGTACGGAACGAATGCCTGGTTACCCGAGCTTCTTGCCGTGCGCTTCCAGAACCCCCTTGTAGCCGGCGATCCGCTGGCGGCCAAGCTCTGCCAGCGCCGCCTCCACTTCCTTGGGATCGAAACCGTGGGCGCGATGAAATGCGTCTTGGTCCTTGAGGTAGGCTCCCTCCAATTCCGCGTCGTGCTCCATCCGTTCATGGAGGTCACGCAGCCGATCCAGCAAGGGGCGGTCGTCGGAGGTTTGGGACATCTGTTGTACTCCCTGAGGAATGTCGTCAGTCAGGTGGCAGTCGTTCGCCGTTGCGGTAGCGTGCCAACTCACGGTTCGAGTACGCGGACCGCACGGACAGTGCGTAAGGGACGGGTTCTTCACCAGCGCTGATCGAACACGACAGAAGGGCCTCAAGTCCATCCTGACCCTCGGCGCCCATGTCGTCCCAGCGCTCGGCATCAATGCGCATGACATACTGAAGCACGCCATCCTCCTCGGCAGCCCAAAACGCCAGCGTGTTGGTCGCCAGAAGCTCCTGGATCTCGGTCCGGCAGTCGGGCCACGCGTCAGGCGAGGCGACTTCCACCACAGCCGGTAGGAGTACGAGCTGAACAGCCGCGATCCAACCCGCCAGCATCATGGTTGCGAGAACTCTACCGCCAGATCGCGGCTGCGACTACGGGCAAAAGCAAAGTCATTGGTGTCGAAACTGCCCAGCACGAGATCTCGATTCCGCGCGCCGTCGCCGCTTCCTCGCTCGGCGGCAAGCAAAAAATACGCTAACCCTTCGAGGCGGTCCTTCTCGACGCTAATGCCATTGAGGAACATGTAGCCGATGCTGCTGAATGCGTCCGCATCGCCGTTGCGGGCCGCACGGCGGTACAGGTCGAGGGCCTTGGCCTGATCGCGTTCAACGCCTTTCCCCTCGAAATACAGCAGGCCGAGGTTGTACTGCGCCGTGGAATGGCTCTGATCGCTGGCCGCGGCGTACCAGCGGGCCGCTTCCCGATAGTCCTGTGGAACACCTTGGCCGGTGTCGTGCAGGATGCCCATGTTGAATTGCGCGTCTGCGTCGCCACTTTCGGCAAGCGGCCGCAAGGCCGCCATCAGCGCTACGGCGTCCCCGGCTTCGAAGGCGCGCCGTACCTCTGCCCAATCTGCGGCCGCAGGTGCGCCGATCACCGCGACGAACACGATACACAGAACTCGGGCGATGCTCCGATCGATCATGCATCTTGCTCCATATCGGCACCGGCCGACGCGCCGTACTGGTGCCGGCGGCAGGACTTGAACCCGCAACCTTCCGCTTACAAGGCGGGTGCTCTACCGTTGAGCTACGCCGGCTCAGGTACCCATCTGAGGCCCAAGTATAGGATCCGGATTTCGGGAATCTGGCCCGCGTCGGTCGGCCCTATGGTGTGCTAGTCTACGGGCTCGTCTCCGATTTCCGCAAAGGCTCTCGCTTGATGCAGCAGAATATTGCCGCGGTATCTCCGCCGGCTGAGGACGGGTTTGCATCTCGTCTGATGATGACGATGGCAACCACCATCGTTGGTCAGCAAGAGATGCTGGAACGGATTGTGATTGCGTTGCTCTCCAACGGCCACGTCCTCATCGAAGGTGCGCCGGGGCTGGCCAAGACGCGGGCCGTGACCACGCTTGCCGCTGCCATCTCGGCGAGCTTTCGCCGGATTCAGTTCACGCCCGATCTGCTTCCCGCCGACCTCGTGGGCACCATGATCTACGAGCCGAAACAGGGCGAGTTTCGTATTCGGCGGGGGCCCATATTCGCCAATATCGTGCTTGCGGATGAAATCAATCGGGCGCCCGCCAAGGTTCAGAGCGCGCTCCTGGAGGCGATGCAGGAGCGGCAGGTCACCATCGGTGACCAGAGCGAGCCGCTGCCGGCACCGTTCATGGTGCTGGCGACACAGAACCCGATCGAACAGGACGGCACCTATCCGTTGCCCGAGGCGCAGATGGACCGGTTTATCTTCATGCTCCGGACCGAGTACCCGGATCGGGAGCAGGAGATCGCCATCATGGACATGGTGGCGTTCACTGCCGAAGGATCGATGCCTGATCCCGTGGTTTCCATCGAAGAGATTGTGCAAGCGCGCCAAGCGGTCGATCGGGTGCGAATCGAGGATTCCGTGAAGGAATACATGGTTGATCTGGTGCGCGCGACTCGTCACATCGAACAGGTGGACGCCGACCTCACCCCGTACGTCACGTTGGGCGCGAGCCCACGCGCCACGATCTACCTCGCGATTGCATCGCGAGCCCGGGCCTACCTGCAAGGGCGCAACTACGTTACTCCACACGATGTCAAGGCGATCGCGCCCGACGTGCTGCGGCATCGGATTCTCACATCATACGAAGCCGAGGCTGACAGCGTCACTACTGACGACCTGATCACGAGGATCCTCGAACACCAACCTGTTCCCTGACCCAATGGATACGGACAGCCGGCCCGCTGCCTCGCGGCGTGGGGCGTTACGCCTCCGGATTCGCCCGAAGCGTCCCATCGACGGAGCGGTAACAGGCGAATTCCTGAGTGTTTTCAAGGGCCGCGGTTCCGAGTTCGAGGAATTGCGCGAGTACACCCCTGGCGACGATGTCCGGACGATTGACTGGAAGGTCACGGCTCGCGCTGGCAGACCGTTCGTGCGTCAGTACATCGAGGAGCGAGAACTGACCGTCATTGTGGCGGTTGACCTCAGCGCATCGCTCCGAACCGGCAGCGGGGCGCTGAACAAGGATGCGATGGCCCGGATGGCCGCCGCGTCGATCATGTACGCGACGATCGGGAACAATGACCGTGCGGGTTTACTCCTCTTCAGCGACCGCGTGGATTCGTGGACCCGTCCAAAAAAGGGCAAGGGGCACGCGGTCTTTCTCGAGGAGCGGCTGCGCCGCGCCCGTCCGGAAGGTCGAGGCACCGACCTTCGGGGAGCACTCATTCGATTGGGGATCGTGGCCAAGCGGCGCTCGCTTCTCTTCATCCTGTCGGACTTCTTGGCTCCGGACTATGAGCGTCCGCTGCGCGCGCTCGCGTTGCGGCACGATGTCATTCCCATCGTCTTCAGGGACCCGCTCGATGACACGCTGCCCGCGGCGGGCTTGGTGGCCATCCGCGATCTGGAGACGGGGAAAGAACGCCTTGTCGACTTCAGTGATCCCCGGGTCCGGACCCAATATGAAGCAGCCGGGCTCCGCCGACTTGAGGAACGCTGGCGGGTCTTCACGACCCTCGGACTCAAGCCGCTTGAGATCGCGGGTGGCGCGGACCCAGTCCAAGCACTGATTCAATACTTCATGCGGCGCGCCGGGGTGGACGCCGGTCGGGCGGCGGCATCGGCATGAAGCGGTTTGCGGCTCTGGCCTTTGCCTTGCTGGGGATGGCCGCGCCGGCCGCGTCCGCGGATGACGTGCTTGAGGACATTCAGATCACAGTGGCCGCAGAGCCCGAGTCGGTGCGTCCCGGTCAGGAGTTCACGTTGTCCATCTTCATGGACATGCCGTGGGAAATCGGCGTGCACGTCCCCCGCTATTTCCATGCGATCGGACCGTTCAGGATCATCGAGGGGTACCAGGCCAAGGCGGTCCCCGTGGCCGAACGCCGGCGCTCCCACGCTACCTATCGCCTGCAGGCGCCCAACAGGCCCGGAAGCTACGAAATCGAAGGGATGACGGCGTACGCGCAGCTGGTCCGCTTGCAGCGCCCTGGCGATTGTGAACGCGGTCCGGACGGTGAAGTCGTGACAATTCCAGGGGCAGGAAGCCCGTTCGAAGAATGCAAGGAAGATCTCAGTGCGCGCTTCAACCGCATGATGCAGGGTGACCGCTTCCAGATGACGTCACCGCCGCTGGTCGTGGTGGTGTACGAACACGTCCCGCCCGACGCGAACACGATGGCCCCCCGAGCCCTGGCGCCGCCTGTGCCACTGCCCCCGCAGGCGGAGCTGCCCCTGTGGCAATGGGCGGGAGCAGCCGCAGGACTTGCCGCGGTGGTTGGGGTTGCGGGGCTCTGGCTCCGTCGCCGCCGACCCGATGTCCCCACACCGGAACCGGTGCCCGCGACCCTGCCGGTTCCGGCCGGCGACGTTGCTCGCGCTGCGCTGGCCCGCTTGCGCGAAGCCTTGACGGGGGAAGGGCGTCCTGCCGCGACGGCCCCGTTTGAACTGGCGGCCGTTCTGCGCAGCTATATCGAGCAGCGCCTTGGACTGCCGGCTCCGCGTCGCACCACGGAAGAGACGGTTTCGCAGCTACCGGAGACGACGCAGAACGCGGGAGTGCCGACCGGCGTCCTGGTGCGCCGCGCCGAAGAAACGCTCGCCATTTGCGACATCGCGAAGTTTGCCGGCCGAGCGGCGACAAGAGAGGACATGGAGACGGCGCTGGGCGCTGCCGAGGCGTTCGTGAGCGCAAGCTCGGAGAAAATGGCATGAGCTTCGCCGAACCCTGGTGGCTGGTGCTGCTGGTGTTGCTGGCGCTTGTGGGATTGCGCGCACGGCAGCGACCCGTTCGAAGGCTGCCCGGAGGCAAAGTGGGCGTGGCATCCCTGGATGATTTTGACGGGGCGGCATCGGGCTTACGGGTGCAGGCTGCCCGCCTCCTGCCGGCAATCTCTGTCATCGCGTGTATCGCGCTGGTCATGGCTTTGGCACGTCCGCAGGCCGGTTTCGAGGTGACGGAACGGGAAACCGAGGGCATAGCGATCGCGATGGTCGTCGACGTGTCCAGCAGCATGTCGGCAGTGGATCTTGGCGGTGAGCGCGAGGCGGATCGAAACCGGTTGGAGGTTGTCAAGGACACGTTTCGGGATTTCATTGCCGGCGTTGGCGATAACCTGCCGGGTCGGGGCTCCGATCTGGTTTCGCTGGTGACGTTCGGTCGCTACGCGGACACTCTGACACCGCTGACGCTTGACCATGAGGCGTTGTTGCAGCTGAGCGCATCGCTTCGCCCGGTGGAGTTGCCGGAAGAGGACGGTACGGCGATTGGCGACGCGATCTTGGCTGGTCTCGATTCCTTGACCGGGGGAGAGCATGCAAGTCCCGTCCTCATCTTGCTGACCGATGGCAGCCACAACGCTGGGACCGTGGAGCCGCTGGTGGCCGCCGAGGCGGCGCGCGCCCTGGGGGTCCGCATCTACGCGATCGGTGCGGGAAGTCGAGGGCGGGTCGCGATGCCCGCGCGTCCCGGGAGTTCTGACATTCGGATGGTGCAGGTGTTCATCGACGAGTTCACGCTCACTAGGGTGGCCGAGGCGACGGGCGGACGCTACTTCCGGGCGACCGACGCCGAGGGTCTCCGAGCGGTCTATGAAGAGATCGACCAGTTGGAAAAGGGTCGAAACGTCGCCCGTCACTACCAGCGGCGCGTCGACGTCTATCCGTGGTTCCTGGGCCTGGCCTTGATGCTGGTGCTGGCGCGGGCGGGCTTAGACGCGACCGTGTTGCGCATAGCGCCCTAGGGAACGGGACATGGAGTTCGAGTACGTGTCCCTGCTGTGGATTGCTCCGCTGGCCGCGACCGGGTTGCTGTTGCTGCATGGGCACGCCGCGCGGGCCCGCGCGCGTGCGGTTTCCATATTCCATCCCGGTTCGGGCCAGTTGTCGGCCATGGCCGTCGCCCGACGACGTGCCACGTGGTCGGTGGCTGCCGCCGTTGCGCTGATGGGGATCGCTCTCGCCAGGCCGATCGGGGGCTTCGAGGAAGGGGTCGCCTCCCGCGAGGGACGCGACGTCCTGGTGGTGCTGGACGTATCACTCAGCATGTATGCGCGGGACCATGATGTGGGTTCCCGTGCTGAAGCTGCGCGGGACGCTGTCGATCGGCTGGTGGAATTGCTCGCCGGCGACGGCGGTCACCGGCTTTCGCTGCTTGCGTTTGCCGGCCGTGCCACGCTCTTGCTACCGCCGGCGCTCGACTACGAGGCGTTCCGGTCCCGCTTCGACGCCGTGGGCCCGCATGACATCTCCCGCCGGGGTACTCGCGTGGATGCCGGACTGGCGGCTGCGTTGGGCAGCATCGAGACCGGCAATGAGGGATTTACCGACGTAGTGTTGGTCTCGGACGGCGAAGATCACGGAACGGCCTTGCGGGCGGCGGGTCGGAATCTTCGCGGGACCGGCGTGGCGGTCCACGTGCTGGCGCTCGGTATCCCGCACCTGCCGACACCGGTGCTCGTCCCGGGTGCGGACGGGATCGACGCGCCGCTGCTGTACCAGGATGAACCTGTCCGGAGCCGGGCCGACCATGCGAGCATGCGGGATCTCGCCGCATTCAGCGGCGGTTCGTTCTGCGCGCTCCACCAGGCCGGCTGCGTTGGCGACGTGTTCACCGCGATCGATGGCGCTCCCAGGCGCGCGTTCGCGGCCGAAGGTCGCGAGCAAAGACGTCGGCCGCTGTATCACTGGTTGGCGGTGCCGGCACTGGTCTTGCTCATGGGCGGTGCGTTGGGATGGCGGGTGCGATGATTCGGGGCTGGATCCGGTGCGGCGCGGTGACGGGCTTGCTGGCGCTCGGAGGTTGCGCGGAGGAGGATCTGGCCCGCCAGGAAATGGACATGGGTATCCGGGCCTATGCGGCTGGCGACTTTGCCGAGGCACTGGCTCGGTTTGAAGCCGCCGAGGCGGAGGGAGGGGAGACTCCTGAAACGCTGTTCGCCCGGGGCGTAGCAGCGTATGCGGCGCACGACAATGCCGCAGCCGATCGGTACTTCACCCTGGCTCTGGAAACAGCGCCGTCGGAGTTGCGAGCCCTGGTGCATTATAACCTCGGCTCTGTCCGCTACCGCCAGACGGTAAACGCGGTGATGAGCTTCTTGAACGCCGATGCCTACCTGCGGGAGGCCATCGAGCAGTATCGGGATGCGCTTACCATCGACCCGACGCTGGAAGACGCTGCGTACAACCTCGAGCTCGGGCTGCGCCTCCAGGATGAGCTGGCCCGGCGCCTGCTGGTAACTGCGGGCAGCGAGGGCATGGCTGAAGGGGAGGCCCGCACCGACGAGGGGGTCGAAACACCGGAAGGGTGGGATCCCGGGGACGTCAAGGCTGGACGGCCGCAACCGAACGAAGGCCAGTCACGGGCCCGGCAGGGAGGGGACCCAGGAGAAGGTGGTCGGGAAGCCGGTCAGGCGACGGGAGCCAACGAGGCGCAGAAAATCGACCTCACGAGCGCGACTGCCCGCGAGATGACCGCTCAGGAAGCGGCGGAACTCATCGAGATGGTGCAGGGAGCGCCTGGCAAGCAGTCCGAGCGGGCCTCCGACCGGGAGGCCCGAATGCGAGCCGGTGGCGATGTTCCGACGTGGTGACCTAGAAGGTAGTCACCGCCTCCAGCGACTCGCGCTTGGTCCAGCCCACGAATTCGACCCGCGTCGCGCGCCCGCCGCGCCGTGGCACCTCCGGTGGTCGGAGCCGCTGGTAACGCTCGACCAGGAACTGGACCTCGACAAGGTCGTCCTGCTCGCCAACGATGCCGATCCAAGGCGCCATGATGTCCTCCACGTCGTCGAGGGTGATCAAGGCACAGGGGAGGTCGCCCGGCGTGTCGGTCTCGGCGAGCC